>CAKZQX010000865.1 GCA_937141995.1 uncultured Chloroflexaceae bacterium
TCCAGGTCAGGAACCAGCTAAGCCCGGTTATTTGAACGGTATTGCCCCATGACCACCCCGTTTCAGACAGTCTCTAACAGCACCGTCGGGGCATGGTGTTTAGCATAACCCTGGTCGTCGCAATTATGCGGCGATTGCCTCCGGTTCCCGCCGTACGGTTGTAGTCGGTTTCTGCCGGATCAATACATCGGCGGTGGTGTAGGGGAATGGCGGTTGCCGGTCTGGAGCCGGTACCGCAAAATAGGCCGGGTCGAAATCGCCATACTCCGCGACGGTCTGGACATCACTATTGAGGAAGACCCCGCCGGTTGAGACATCCTCCACCGCCCGGATCGGCAGAACAATACGTCGCTCCCGATGGGACAACCGGGCCGAAACCACAAGCTCACGCACCCGCCGATTAGCCGGATCGATGATTACATGTTCAACCTGACCCAGCGGTATGCCATTGGCGTAGACGGACTGGCCGATACCTGGTTGGAGCGCGCGCTGGGTCCACGGGTCAAACACAACACCCGGAGCGCGTACCTCGTTGACGATCCCGCGCACGTCGGGGACGCCGGCAGCAACTTCTCCTGCCGCCCTGCGTGCCTCGGCATCGGGCACTTCGCCTCCCAGCGTAACAATGCCATACGCACCCCGGACAAATATCCGCAGGCCGTGGAGACGCGGGTCGTTTGCCAGTGCCTGCGCCACCGCGTTGACCAGTTCGCCATCGGCGATAATCATGTTTGTCACACTGCGCACCCCCGGCACTGCGCGGGCAACCTGTTCGGCCTGCAGCCGGTCGGCAGTAGTGCGGGTATGCCCCCGCAGGACGACATGTCCCGCGCTGACGGTGACGCCGATTGTGTAACTATCGTGGGTGCGCACCGGCGCATGTTCCCAGAGCGCCCGCTCAACATCGGCATGAATCGCCTGGTCCAGTCGGTAGATCGCCAGTTGGGCAACTTCGGTTTGTGTGGCCGTCAGCCGGATGCCCTGCGCATCAATCTGCTGCACCAGGTTGGCGGGGATCAGCAGATCCGGTTGCAGCGGATTATTCCGGCGGATAACGAGATATTGCAGATCGCCGGCCGGGCTAATCAGCAGTCGCTCAAGCCGGCCGGCGCGGCCCGCAGTGCTGTGAACCGGCAGTCCGTGGCGCAGTATCTGCAGCTCCGTTGCCGGGACCGTGAATGGCTGCTCCAGTTCGGCGCGAGTGCAGTTCAGGCGCACCGCCTGGTCGTCGGCGGCGACGACATGTGCCGGCGCGATAACGCTATCGCAGGGGGGCAACATCCGGCGGCGGATACCCAGGGCGGCCACGCGCTGCTGTTGCGGATCAAACATAATCCGGCGCAGATGGCCGACGGTTCCGTCAGTGGCGGCGACCGGGGCACCGAGACGTAGTTCCAATCGTGGTTCGCTCATCATACTTCTCCTTTGATTGATCAAATGGCACACGGGTGGAGCCACCCTGCTTTCATCCGGCCCGGACCGAAAGCGGGTAAATGATACACTCCGGATCGCAATATCTATCTTTCTATGTATTATAGGAATAGGAAAGCGGTTTTTTGTTAGAGGGGTGTTAGTGGATCGTTAGCGTTCTGTTTATGCGAACGGGATACAACGAACAAATCCCGGCTCCAGCATCATTTGATGCATAGAACCGGGAATCAGTCGGGGTATATGCTGCGGTTGCAGCTTCAGCTACTCGGTCGTCTCTTCAGGCGCGGGTGTCTCGGCCGGGGCGGTGGCGGCGGTGATATCCAGCGACTCGCGCACCTGCTCAAAATCTTCCTGGCTCCAGGTTGCTTCCGGGCCAATGCCGATCATCATAAAGACGCGATCGCCCTCCAGGATTGCCAGGGCAACCCGGCCCTGTATTTCGCCCAGTTCCGGATCGGTCCCATTGATGCTGACGGCCACGCCATCGCTGCCACCAATCGTGATATCTTGCCGGTTCGAGACGGTAATATCGGTATCTTCGGACTCCGGCTCGGCCAGCATCTGATCGAGCAGGGCATCAATGGCATCCTCGTCAATATCCGTGCTGACATCCATTGCGCCGAGAATCGTCTCTGACGGGCCAAAGACCATAATGATCCCCTCGGCATCGGCCGATTCGGGATCGACTCCTTCGGGAACCAGCATCGCGGTGCCGACGCCCGCTGTTGCTTCGCCGACATTGGTGGCAACCTGCCAGCCCTCCGGCAGCATGAAGGTAAAGCCGGCATCATTCGCAACCTCACCACCCGCCGGCATTGCCTCGCCCGGTAGCTCGTCTTCCTCCGGCGTGGCTGCGGTCGCTTCTTCGGCCGCTTCGGCTTCCGCCTCGGTGGGTGTCGGTTCCGCAGCCGGGGCGGTCGTCGGCTCCTCCATCACATCCGCGACCGTTGGCTCCACAGTGGCAGCGGCTTCGGGAGCGTCACCCCCACCACAGCCGGCGAGCAGCAGTGCCCCAAGCAGCATCAGCGCGATCATTCGTCCCGGCAGTGAGCGGGCAAACACCCTGATCCGAACGAGTTCCATTCAGTCTACCTCCTCAATCATTGTACTATTGTTTCCATACAGTCACCATCATACCCGAAGTTGTTCTATCCATGTACAGGTTGCATTGGAGACTATGCATAAACGAGACCATGCGTTAGTCCTCAAATTCCGGTAGCGGTGAGAGTTTGCCGGCATCACGAGCCCGCGCGCGGAGCAGCAGCGCCTCCAGGTAGCCGCGATTCTTGTCGGGGCGCTCCTGACAGCGCAGGACTTTTTCATGATCCAGATGTTCGATCCGGTCATTCATTGCCCGGAGCGCATCGAAGGAGTTGATCAGCGCACGCTCAACCGGCAGTCGCTCCGGGAAGATGTCGATGCCGAAGTAGCCGGTGTAGCCGCCCATCTTTAGCGCGTAGAGCGCCGCCTCGCCGAGTTCGGGGCTGATTACCCCTACATCCAGATCCTGGTCATAGTTGCCCAGCGGCTGACTGTTCCAGTGAGTGTGAAACAGGCGGCCCTCCTCCATGCAGAGGCTCAGGCTGGAGGCCGGATCTTCGTAGGCCATCAGTAGATGCCCAATTTCGGGGTTGAGGCCCATCAGCGGTATGCCACGCCCCAGAATGTCCTGGTTCGTGGTGCTGGTCAGGGCGGCTTCGACATTGCGACAGCAGAGCAGGCCATCGCTGGTGGTCGGAACGAGAATGCGCCCGCGCGGCTCGTAGGGTTTAGGCTCCAGCGCGATGCGGACACCGGGCACGGCATCCAGCGCGGCTGCCAGGCCGGTATTGAAGCGCCGGCGCATCGCGGGCAGATCAAGACCAAATGAGTTCTCGTAGCCGTCAATCCCCGGCCAGACCACCGCGAAGTCGGTTCCCAGTTCTTGATTAAGCTGAAGCGCCTCACGGGTGCGCTGAATCGCTGCCGCGCGTACCTCCGGGATGGGATTAGAGAGGCTGCCCCACTCCCAGCAGGCATCGTAAAACAGGTTTGGGATCACCGTAAGCAGCCGGATACCCGTATCGCGGATAAAATCCTGGTAGAGCGGCAGATTATGCTCGTTAATCTCATTGGGATAGTGCGCTTCGATGGCGGACAATCCGGCGTCCTTGAGTTGCGCCGCGCGCGTGAGGATCTGCTCAATGCTGCCGCGCGGACCGTAGGGCTCGTGGAAGCGCAAACCGGCGGGAAAGAAAAACCAGACCCCGGCGCTAAACTGGAGATCCAGCGAAAATGACTGCATATGCCGGATCATTTCCTCAGTGGTACGTTGGGCATGCTGCGACGCATGCGGAAGAAGTGGCATAGGGTACGTCTCCTTTGACTTACACGCGTTACACGGTTACGAACCCGGAAGTTGATCTTGCCTCCGGCACGGCGGAAGAAACCTGATCTTCTCCACGACATGTTGGCGCGAAAAGCCAACATGTCGTGGAGAAGATACATCAGTACCATGCATGCTGCCGCCGGCGAATCAGGCTTCCATCGGGTCAAACGTCTCGTTTGCATGGCAACCGCGTAACTCGTATGATTGACAGGACTTACGCGGTACGGACTATTCCACCCGTGTACCAGACCCGGCATCCTCATTCGCCG
>CAKZQX010000866.1 GCA_937141995.1 uncultured Chloroflexaceae bacterium
GAGGAGCGTATCCAGCCCCGGTACGCCCGTGGTAAGGCGGGAATGATTATGTATGCGCAAATCTGTCATACCAGACGACCTTTTTGTTTACATCAACTCGTGCAGAAAGGTAGTGCCTTCATCGCCTTGCCGTGCCCGCACAACCTGTTGGATAGCCGGCAACAACTCGCTACTGAGATTGGCTTTACGCACGAACGCATCGGCACCGTCAGCATACGCCTGCCGATCATATGCGCCGGTATCCAGCAGACCCAGGACAATAATGCCGGCGCGCGGCCAACGCTCGCGCAGGCGGGAGATCATGGATATATTTGTGTGCGCCGCAGTTCCCAGCCCCACCAGAATAATGCCCGGTGATGACATACTGTATTGGAGAAACGCTTCATCGAGGGTGGCGGCTGTCCCAATGATCTGGATCTCCTGATTGTAGGAATGCCGCAGCACGCCCGTAAGCAGGCGCAAAAAGACAGGACTGCTATCAATGATCAGAACCGGAACTATTGACATACCCCGCTCCTCGGGTCACGATCACCAACCCAGTGACCAACGTAGGTGACTTCCCGGCGATATCCCGATGAAGCTATACTATGTTGAGAAAATAGTCCGTCGCCCTGAGCGATCGCAACGCACAAGAACTTTTTGTGTGAAGGCGAGGCTTCAGATTGAGCCATATCGCTGTGATAACCAGTATAGTGCCAGTGTAGCAAAGGTCGCAGGTGCCGGTCTATCAGGAAGATGCGGAATTTTGCCGTACGGGGTTTACCGTTGCAATTCCAGGAGAGAGCTACGGGAAAACTACGGGGTGACTACGGGAAACCTACGGGCAGGTGCGGTTGGCTCACGCGCCATCGGGATGCTCGACAATCCCGTGTTGCATCGCGTAGCGCAGTAGTTCGGCCTGCGTTTTAAGGCCCAGTTTGCGCATCAGATTGGTGCGATGCGTTTCCGCCGTACGGGGGCTGATGTTGAGGCGATTGCCAATTTCGGCATTGCTTGCGCCCTGCGCCGCCAGTTGCAGCACCTGCCGTTCCCGACTGGTCAGCAGTTCAACCCAATCGAGCGAACTCTCGGCGGCAAACTCCAGAAACATATCGACGGCACGCTCGGTCAGGGCGCGGCTTAAGAAACGCCGCCCGGCCAGCACCTCGCGTACTGCCTGGACCAGATCGCCCGCATCGGACTCCTTCAGCACATAGGCCGATGCCCCATGGCGCAACGTTTCACGGACATACACCGTATTTGCATGCATTGAGAAGATGACAATCCGGGTGGATACACCATGGTCGGTAAGTTGCCGGGTCAGTTCCATGCCATTCAATCCCGGCATTAACACATCCAGAATCAAAATCTCGGGCTGCAACCGGAGCACCATGTCCAGGACGGCATGCCCTTCGGTGGCCTCACCGATAATCGTAAAGTCAGGTTCCGCTTCTAGCACCGCACGCAATCCATGCAGTACCATCGGATGGTCATCGG
The DNA here is from genome assembly GCA_937141995.1 of uncultured Chloroflexaceae bacterium. Taxonomy (GTDB): domain Bacteria; phylum Chloroflexota; class Chloroflexia; order Chloroflexales; family Chloroflexaceae; genus CAKZQX01. The sequence continues at coordinate 1,477 of CAKZQX010000866.1, forward strand.
CCAGGACAATCGTCGTCATAACTCCTGTTCCTTCCCAGGAATAACTGTATGTTCAAGCGGAATCTCGACCAGCAGGTGGGTACCCTTCCTCAATGTAGAGTCGATCCGCAGTGACCCACCGAGGAGCATCACCCGCTCCCGCATACCGATCAGACCACTGCTGGCCGGATCATTCAGGGCGGCATCCAGATCAAAGCCGGAGCCGTCATCGTTAATCCTGATCCGGACACGATTGCCGTTTGCCAGCAATCGCAAACTGACCTCACGCGCCTGGGCATGCCGCGCCACATTGGTCAGCGCCTCCTGCACCACCCGGTAGACCGTGGCTTCAATCGGGGCCGCAAAGCGCCGGTCAATGCCATAGTGCCGCCAGCGCACCTGGACCTGCGTCTGCGAGACATAGCGCTCGATATGCCACTGCAAGGTTGCCAGAAGGCCAAAATCATCCAGCATGGTCGGACGCAGATTGAGGGAGAGGTTGCGCACCCGCACCAGCAGATCATTAATCGCCTGACGCGCATCGTCGAGATAGGCCGGAAGCTGTTCCCGCGAGAGCGTACCGGCCATATCCAGCACCAGTTTCACCCCGGTCAGCACCTGCCCGACCTCGTCGTGCAGTTCACGCGCGATATGTTTGCGCTCGGTCTCCTGCACCTCGATCAACCGGCGCGAGAGCAGTTGTAGCCGCTCGGTATACTGTTGAAGCAACATCTCGGCCTGCTTACGCTCATGAATATCCCGATGCGTACCTACCCATTCACAAATTGTGCCATGCACGTCGTGTACCGGCACCCCGCGCGCGGTACACCAGCGGTAGGTTCCGTCATAGCGGCGCACCCGGTGAGTCATCTCATAGATCTGCTGCTGCGTTACGGCCGTCTGCCAGGTCTGCCTGGAGGCGGCGCGATCATCCGGGTGAATTGCATCAAACCAACCCCATCCGCACACGGCTTCGGCGGTCTGCCCGGTGAATGCCTGCCAGGAGGGGATCGGCTGGTCAATTTCACCGACGGCATGGGTGCGCCAGACGGCCTGGTTGAGCGCCTCGACAAACGAGCGCAACCGATGTTCACCGGCGCGCAGCGCTTCCTCCGCCTGTTTACGCTCGGTAATATCGGCCGCCATGCTGATGACCATCCGCCGGCCCAGGCTATCAATGCCCAGGGGCGCGGAGCTAAACTCCCAGACGCGCGGGTGGCCTTGCTTTGTCGTAATGGTAAACTCACCCTCGTAGATGCGGCGATCCAGACTGTAGAGGCGATCAATATCCATCCGCACCTGCGTTTTACGCGGACCATAGGCCCGCTCGATCCAGGCTGCGATGGTTGGAATATCATCGCGGGTATAGCCGGTAATCTCGGTCCAGACGGTATTGATTTCAATAACTTGATCATCATCGGCATGGATAATAATCGGAAAGGGCGCATCAATGAAGGCCCGGCGGAAGCGCGCCTCACTCGCGGCCAGTTGTTGCCGGGCATGCACGGTCTCAGTGACATCAACCGCAAAACTCATCACGCCCTGGATTGTGCCTGCCGCATCACGCCAGGGACAGAGCACCTGATTAAAGTAGCCAGTCTCGTGGGTGCCATTGCTGTCCCGATCAAAGGTCGCCGGCATCTCATACTGTTTATCAGTCGCGCCGGTCTGGTAGACCTGATCAAACCGCTCAAAGATCCCCTGGTCCGTAAGATCAGCCATAGCTTCGCGCAGGGGCAAGCCGATCAGGTTGCGCTGCCCGACAACCTGATCGTGCAGCGGATTGGAGAAAATGTAGGTATGCTCCGGTCCCTCGTGCAGGGCAATAAAGGCGGGAGCCTGGTTGAAGAGGGTCTGGAGATGTGACTCACTGGCATGGAGCGCCGCCTCGGTCTGGGCACGCGCCTGGTCCGCCTGGTTCAGCGCCCGGGCCACGCCAAAAAAAATCAGGAGGTTGGCGCTCATCAGCAGAATCATGGCAAAGCCCGGGCCAAACAGTTCGGCCCGGGCATTCCATGCGGACAGCGCCTCACCCGCCAGCGGGATCAGGATGGCCGCCGGCAGCAGCCGCCGCAGGACCATCCCACCGGCCCGCCGATCCAGCGCCAGCCCAACGATCGCCTGATCCGGATGAAGGGCCAGCAACCCCAGACCGAGGACAACGAATAACCCGGCCGATAGCAGCGTCATGCCAATCGTGCCCCGGACAAGGTACAGTTCGGGAATACCGAGAAGATAGCCTACTCCTACGCGTAAGGCATTCAGCAGCGCGGCAAACGTCAACACCTGCGCTGCTGCAATCCCATTGCGCCAGGGCAGCAGAAACAGCAACAGCGCCAGGCCCAACAACAACAGGTTCAACGCCGTCCCGGAGGAAGGAACGCCGATAGAGGCGGACTGCGGCCCCATTTCATACGTGAGTAGCGCCACTAGACCCAGCAGCGTAACGCCACCGGCACTCGCGGCAATGGCTGTGCGCATCCAGGGTTGGGGTGGGTGTACCAGGTTCGGGACATACCCGGGCAACCCCAGCAGCACCAGCGCGCTCCCAGCCAGTACAAAAACCAGCGCGGTACTGAATAGCATGGGCCGGCCAATCAGCGCCAGCAGCCCACCCACTGCGACAATTATTCCGGCCGGCAGCGGCAGCCAACGCTGAATTGCCCGCAGACGGGCAGGCGCAATGATCATAAGCGTGCTCCGTCACTCTTCGCGTGCTTGCTCCTGCTGCCGCTCTTCCCAGCGCGCGGTAAAGGTCTTACGCGCAACCGGCGGAAAATCACGCCGGTTAGTCCAGGTGTCTAGCGGCGGCGGCAGTTGCTCGATGCGACCATCTTTGGCGAGCAACCCGCTACCGAGGGCCGCCAGCTTGCTCCCCGCCCGATAGAACGCCGGATTGCTCATCATGATCTGCCAGCCGCGCATTGCCAGGTGCTCGCCCGGCGCGGCTTTCCCGGCCGCAACTGCATCGGCGCGCAGGCGCAGGAGTAGATCGGGAATAGGAATGCGCACCGGGCAGACCTCCTGACACGCGCCGCAGAGACTGCTGGCATAGGGCAGGTGATGCTGATCCGGCAGTTCCGGCTGCAGCAGCGGCGTCAGCACTGCGCCAATCGGCCCGGAGTAGACCCCACCGTAGGCATGCCCGCCGATGGCCTGATAGACCGGGCAGATATTAAGGCAAGCTCCGCAGCGGATGCAGAGCAGCGACTCGGCGTAGGGTCCACCCAGGATCGTTGAGCGGCCATTGTCCAGCAGGATCAGATGAAACTCTTCGGGGCCGTCAGGCTCCTGCGGGCGGGCGGGACCACTGAGCAGCGAAGTGTAGACTGAGAGCTTCTGGCCGGTTGCCGAACGGGCCAGCACCTGCAGCAGGATCTTCAGATCATCCAGCGACTCGACCACGCGCTCAATGCCCATCACCGCAACATGGATGCGCGGCAGTGTAGTGGTCAGCCGACCATTGCCCTCGTTTTCCACCAGCACAATTGCGCCGCTGTCGGCGACGCCAAAGTTCACCCCGCTGATACCCATATCGGCCTGAAGAAACTGCCGGCGCAATGCCTCCCGCGCAGTACGCGTCATCGTCGGGACATCGTCGGTAGGAGACATCCCCAGGTGCTGCTCAAACAGGCTGCTGACCTGCTGGCGGGTCTTGTGGATCGCCGGGCCAACAATGTGCGAGGGCGTCTCACCCGCCAGTTGGATGATATACTCGCCCAGGTCGGTCTCAGCAATCTCCATACCCAGCGCCTCAAGTGCCTGGTTGAGATGGATCTCCTCGGAGGCCATCGACTTGGATTTGGCGATCAGGCGCACGCCCCGATCCTGCGCCAGGTCGGCGATATACCGACTGACCGCCGCGCCATCCTCGGCCCAGTGGACATGCCCACCCTGCGCGGTGACATTGTCGCTCAGACGGATCAACAATTCATCGAGGCGGGCCAGCGCTTTCGCCCGCACCGCGCGTGCCTGATCGCGCAGGGCGGCCTCATCGGTCAGCGCCGCCAGCGCATTGGCGCGATTGCCGACAAAGCGCGTAGTTGCGCGGCTGATCGCGGTCTGCAACGTCTCATCGTGCAGTGCCGCATCAACGCGCTCGTGGAATGTCAGGTTTGCCTGGGTCATCTGTGAGTCTCCTTGTCTGGTAGGTCATCGGCGAGCTTGATGAAGTTTGGATTTTTAATCTGGACAACACTGGCCTGGAGTCCCGGCTTCAGCCGGATCAAGCGTTCCCCGCAGTATGCCGCTACCTCGGCAGATATCCACCGGCTAATGAAGTTTGAACATGTAAGCCAGCTATCGCCGGACAGGAGTCCCGGCTTCAGCCGGATCAAGCGTTCCCCGCAGTATGCCGCTGCCCCGGCAGGTATCCACCGGCTAAAGCCGGGACTCCAGATCATTGCATATCCGGACTATTTTTCAAAATTCATCAGCCGGATCGGGCTTTCCCGTCAGTATGCCGCTGCCCCGGCAGGTATCCACCGGCTAAAGCCGAGACTCCAGATCATTGCATATCCGGACTATTTCTCAAAATTCATTAAGCCACCTGCAACAATTTGAGTGCATCCTGGTAGAACTCCATATGCTCAAAACCCCGCTCGGTTATACGATTCTCCGGCATAATGCTCCTCACCCCCCAAGCCCCAATCGCCAGTCACTACCCCCGAACCCCCGTCATATTCGCCAGCACCTCAGCAATATGGCGGGTGCGGGTGCGGGAACCGGCGCGGCTCAGGCCGCCCGCCATCTGCATCATGCAACTGGCATCGCCCACGACCAGCAGATCGGCCTCGGTTGAGTTAATATTGGCGAGTTTGCGGGCCAGCATCGCCTCGGAGATGGCCGCATGCTTGACAGCGAACATGCCGCCGAAGCCGCAGCACTCGGTGCTGCCCGGCAGTGGCACCACCTCCGCGCCCGCCACATGGTTGAGCAGCGTACGCCCCTGCTGCTGCAGGCCCAGGAAGCGCAGTCCGTGGCAGGCATCGTGGAAGGTGATGCGCCCCTCGTAGCGCGCGCCCAGATCGGTGACGCCCAGCACATCAACCAGATACTCGGTCAATTCGTAGGTTCGGCCGATCAACTCGGCGGCGGTAGCTTCGTGCGGCGTGCCGCGAAAGAGATCGGGAAAGAGATGCCGGATCATGGCGGTACAGGAGCCGGAGGGCAACACCACATCGCCCTGCCCGCGTAGCACCTCAATCGTCCGCCCGGCGACGGCATAGGCTTCGGCGCGATGCCCGCCATTGAAGGCCATCTGCCCACAGCAGGTCAACCCGCGCGGCACATGCACCTGGACGCCCTGGTCTTCCAGGAGCCTGACGGCAGCCTCACCGATTTCCGGAAAAAAATTATCGACCAGACAGGTGACAAAAAAGGCCGCATGCCGACCACTCTGTCGGTTGGTCACAGGAGAACTCCTTACTAATCAGGAAGGTAGACGCGTGGAAGTCGGGGTATTATACCGCAGAATGGCGGGGGAGTGGTAGATGGCGCGGGGAGGCGAGGAGGCGAGGAGGCGAGGATGACGATGCGCAGGCAGGAAAGAGATGATCAATTTCGAGCAAGGGACCAATGATCTGCTGCGAAGTAAGACAGTAACCGCAACGATAACGCGCCGTTTCTGCGCCACGCTGACGCACATGCTGCGGAAGACGTTGTGCAGTCATGTCAGCGGCATCACCTGCTCTGGATCGCGCATATCATACCCGCGCTGCTGCAACAGAACCGCGGCCTGGGCGCGTACCAGCAGCGTCTCACGATAGAGCGTCAGCAGTGCATGTTCCCGATCTTGCTCTTCGGAGGTGAGACCTTCGCGCTGCTGTTTGTCGTGCAGTGCTTCCAACTGTTCGTGCTGCTCCGGGGACATGGTTGATCGAGCCGCCTGCCAGAGAGCTGCATCATTAAGGTACGCAAGCTGGGCCAGTGATGAGCGGAACGGACCAGCCGGGTTGGTCAGCGTGAAGTCAATCGGTTCATCGTTGGGGTTGCGGACGCGCCAGCGATATTGATCGTTGATGGTGTCGTAGCAATCCGGGATGAGGCGTTCGAGTTCCAACGGTTCTTCGTATTCATTGACGACGGTGTGTTCACAGAACTTGCCGTCACAGTTGTC
>CAKZQX010000867.1 GCA_937141995.1 uncultured Chloroflexaceae bacterium
GTGGCCCAGAGGATAAAATGGCCATAATCCCGCAGTGTGATGCCCTGACCGGCAAAAATCCCCGCCAGCACCTCAACTGTCCCGACAATCGAGTGGTGCAGACCCGCCAACCCGATCGAGGTAGTCACCAGCCAGACCAGCAAGATCTGGCTGATCGTGTCGCGACTGGCGGTCACTAACCAGGAGAGCAACCCCATCAGCCACCCGGCAAGGATGCCGCTGGTCAGGATCACCCACCAGGGATGCTCAACCATTTTGCGGGCAATCTCACCAAATGCCGCCGGCTCCGTTACTTCCAGGGCCGGGCCAATCTGCGTCACCAGCAGCGCAAAGATAGCGGTGCCAATCAGGTTAGAGCTATAGATTATCCCCCATAGCCGGGCCAGCGCGCCAATGGAGGCACGCTGGTTCAGGACGGGCAAAAATGCCAGGGTAGTATGCTCGGTAAACAACTCCGAGCGCCCCAGGATGACAAAAATAAAGCCGACAGAGTACATATTGGCCACCAGGATCTCAACCACGGGTGCCGAAAGCGTGCCGCCGACCAGGGTTAACATCACGGCCATAAGCAGCACGCTAAAGCCGACATCCAGTCCGGCTGAGAGCCCGGAAATCAGCAACCCGCTGGAAGGCCGTGCAAGTTGACTGAGTTCCTCTTTTACCTGTTGCTCCAGGATCTCGCGGTAGGACTTCTTGGGATCCTGGTGACTGGTTCGTTGTGAAAACATAGCTTTTATTCCTTCGACAAGGGTACAGGTGTACAGGGTGCAGGGAATAGGATCTATAACCAGCAATAGTATCTTTGATGAGGGGGGCATCCTGTATTTCCTGACATTAATTTATCCCGTGCCGGTGCGGGCATAGCAAGCATGAAAAAAGGCGACCTGCCGGTCTACCTTTTCACACGCCCCCGTATATGCCCGCCGTACCCGAAAGGGATTTTGATTACTGTCTGGTTGCAATATGTATGCCAGGGGTAATCGTTTTCAAACAGCGGCGGCACCGCGTACCGCGTGGAATGTATTTGAGTAGCCGCTACATCTCACATCTTCGGCACAAACACCGGCTGCCCGTAACGCGTGCGGCCAAAGTCCGCGATCCGTGTCTGCGTTTCGGCGCTGGTCAACCAGGTGGTGAATGCTTCTGCCAGGGCCGGGCGGGCGTCGGGGTGGCGTTCGAGGTTGATTGGAATAACGCCGTACGGCACGCGCAGCGTCGGGTCTGGGTTCGCGCTGATGTTGTCGCCACCTACCAGCATCGCCAGGTCAGGGAGCGTGTCACGCTGCGCCAGGTATGTGGCGCGCCAGGTCAGCGTGTAGGCTGATTGCGCATTGGCTGATCGCAGGATCGCGCTCGGCTCCGTGTCCGCCATGTGATACCAGGCCTGCTCCGGCGTGGGGGTAATGCGCACCTGCTCCCAGAGTGCCTGGACGCGCTGCTGCAAGAACCCGCCCGCACCCGGCGCAAGAAACGGCGAGCGCGTATCGGCGATGGCTTTGCAGGCCTCGGCTGCGCTGGGCATCCCCCGAATACCCGCCGGGTCAGCCGTCGGCCCGACAAGCAGCAGATCGGCGGACAGCACCGGTTTCCAGGTGAGCCCATGACCCGCCTGCACAAATCCATCTACGCGCGTGCCGGCAGGCAGCAGCAACAGATCAGCGGCGCTGTTCTCCCCCAGCACCAGCGCCTCGCTCAGGCTGACGGCTGTTACCTCCACCCGGGCTCTTTGCTGTTCTTCGAAGGCGGGCAGCAACTCCGCCAGCAGGCCGCTCTCGGCGATGCCGGGCAGTGTGATTAGCCGTAGCCGTGGACGTTCCGCCGGAGCGGTGGCGGTGGTGGACATACCGGTGGGGGCGCTGTTGCCACAGGCACCAAGCAGCAGCAGCAGCAGCAGCAGCGCCGGATAAGATTTCATTATCATGCCAGAAAACCTCAACTGTTTGATCATAGGTATTGTACCGCACATTGTCCGCACAAATTGGCGAATCACCGCGAGAGTTGTTATACTTTGGTGAGAACCGGGAACCGGAAACCGGGAACTGAGAACCGGGCGGTTAGTGGACGGTGGGTAATCGCCGGCCGTCAGCCGTTAGTCGTCAGTACTGACCACTGACTGACCACGCAGAACGGAGGAACCTTGTGATCACTGTTGACCGGGCACGCCAGTTACAGCAGGCCGGTTTGCACTGGCAGCCCGCTGAGAATGACCATTTTGCCGTTACCGCAACCGGCATGGAGCATCAGGTGTTTGTCGTCAGCCAGTTTACGGCGCTGGCACAGTCGTTGCGCGGCGAACCCGCGATTACCTTCCACGGCGTGGTGGAGTGGGCGCTGGACTATGTGCTGCTGCGCGATACGGTCTGGCTGCCAAGCGAAACCCAACTGCGTGAAGAACTGGAGGCGCGGCTGCCGGCGCATGGCGCGGGTCAGTTGCGCCTGGAGCATACGCATGCCGGTTATTGCTGTAGCCTGGGCGCGCCGGACAACTGCCTGGAGTTTCAGGCCGCCTGCGCGGTCGAAGCCTACAGCCAGGCGCTGCTCTACCTGCTGAACCAGGAAGCCGCCTGACTATGGACCAGCAGCCACTGCCGAATCTACCCGCGCCCGAGCCACCTCCGACAACGCGCCAGCTTCTCGAGAGCCTGCTGTTTGTGGCCGGTGAGCCGGTAATGATCAGCCGGCTTGCCCGGGCTCTGGAGGTTCCGGCGGATGCTGTCGAAGTTGCGCTGGCGGAACTGCAGGAGGAATGCCGTAATCGTGGCGTGCGCGTACAGCGCCATGGCGAAACGCTGCAACTGGTCAGCGCGCCGGCGGCGGCCCCGGCTATTGCGCGCTTCCTGGGGGTGGAGGCCGGTACGCGGCTCTCCCCGGCGGCGCTGGAAGTGCTGGCAATTATCGCCTACCGCCAGCCCCTGACGCGCGCGCAGATCGACGCCGTGCGCGGCGTCGACAGTAGCGGAGTGCTGCGCGTGTTGCAGGCGCGCAACCTGATCAGCGATGCCGGGCGCCTGGAAACGGTCGGACGCCCCATCCTCTACGCGACCACTGCCGAGTTCCTGCGTCAGTTCGGGTTGACCAGCCTGGAAGCGCTACCCCCACTCGATGTTCCGCTGAACATAGAATCGGCGGAATGAGATCCAGAAAGTATCACCCCTATTCCTCCAGGCGCACATGCTACCGCCATGTGCCAACTGCGCCCTCCCCATGTTTTCCACATTTTCCACGAGTTATCCACAATATTTTGCCCAATGTGGATTAGAACGATACCCGCTCGTTTGAAAACCAGACCTGACTGGAATGCCATGCGTTACTCGGGAGATTTAGAACAGTCTGATGAGTTATCCACAATGGCGGATGGAAGTTATCTACATTTTCCCCGGCATGAGTGACCGTTGCCGTAACGAAGCGCGCTGTATGATACAAGTACACTATAAGGAAAACTGATAGATTTTGTGCGTTATGTTGCTTGAAAAGAGAGAGGGGATCGGGTATGATCAGCGCACGGTTTACGACAACTCCTATTTTCCACGGTCGTAGAACACGGGGATGTTTCTCCTTGCTCATAGATGAGTCGGCAGGGCGCGTGCGCAGGATGCGTGCCTTTTGGATCCGTATGGCCACAGAACGGAGGCCCTTGTGAATTTGACCCAGATCTGGCAGGCAGCGCTGGGCACTATGCAGATGCAGACATCGCGCCACGAGTTTGATACCTGGCTACGCGGAACTGCTCTGCTGTCGCTTGATAGCGGCACGGCGACCATCGGGACGATCTCGCCTTTCCACAAGGAGGGTTTGGAGAATCGCTACATGGCCCCGGTACGTCGCTCGCTCGGCGATGTGGTAGGTTTCCCGGTTCAGGTTCGTGTGGTGATTGCGCCGCAGCAGGTAGCCCGCGCGGAACTGCACCTGGCTGCCCATGATCCCGGTCAGGAACAGTGGGAACCCGCGGCAGAGCCGGTCGGGGCGGTTGCTGCGCCGATTGAGGCGGTCGAGGCGGCCCCGGCCCCCGCTAATGGGCGCACGGCGGCCGCAACTGACCGGGGTATGATCCAGCTTGATCTCTCGAGTGCGATGCGGTCAGGGATGCTCAACTCGCGCTATACCTTCTCCCGCTTTATCGTCGGGTCGAGTAATCGCATGGCCCATGCGGCTTGCTCGGCTGTGGCGGAGCACCCGGCCCAGGCATACAACCCGCTGTTTCTCTACGGCGGGGTCGGGTTGGGCAAAACGCACTTGCTGCATGCCATCGGCAACTATGTTCTTGATCGTGATCCTGAAATCAATGTGCTGTACGTCTCATCGGAAAAGTTTACCAACGATTTGATCAATGCTATTCGTCGTCAGCAAACCGAAGAGTTTCGTATTCGCTATCGCAATATTGATATCTTACTCATTGATGATATCCAATTTATTGCGGGCAAAGATGCGACCCAGGAAGAGTTTTTTCACACCTTTAACACGCTGCATTCGGCAGCCAAGCAGATTGTGATCAGCTCGGATCGTCCACCCAAGGCGATTGTCACTCTGGAAGAGCGCCTGCGCTCCCGGTTTGAGTGGGGGCTGATTGTTGATGTACAGCCACCCGACCTGGAGACGCGTACGGCGATCCTGCGGGCCAAGGGCGAGCAGATGAAGACCCGGTTTCCCAGTGACGTCATAGATTTTCTGGCGCACAAAATCCAGAGTAATATCCGGGAATTGGAAGGTAGTCTGAACCGAGTGGCGGCCTATGCCGAGTTGAACCAGTTGCCGATTACGGTTGATGTGGCAACGGCTGCCCTGGCGGAACTGCTTGACCATACCCGGCGCAAACATATTACGCCGGAGATGATTGTGCAGGCGGTGGGCGAGTTTTACGGCGTGGATGCCCGGGTACTCCAGGGGCGTGGCCGCAGCCGCAATATTGTGCTGCCGCGCCAGGTGGCGATGTACCTGCTGCGCGAGGAGACCGAGTCCAGCCTGGTGGATATTGGCACGCTCCTGGGTGGGCGCGACCATACCACAATCATGTATGGCTGCGATAAAATCGCCGAAGAAATCAACGCCGACTCGCGCCTGCGCAATGAAGTGCTGGCGATCCGCGAAAAACTCTACGAGCAGGGGAGGTAACGCAGCCCGGCAGGCTCCCCGTCCGCGCCTGACCCGCCCCGTTTAATCTTCTCGCTGCGCTTTCCGCCCCCACCGCGTGCTCCGTTCGCGCCCGGTGGGGGTTTTAATTCGCTCGCTGACTGCTCAGTGCTTGACAAAAATGCGAGCGGCAAAGCATGGGGAAGAATCCCAGGAGTCGCTCGCAACTGCTCGATTGGGCAGTAGCATGCGGCAAAAAGTGTGGTATAATGTGTTGTGAAAGGTTGCGACGGAGGTGCAAAATGACCATTGGTACGAGGCGCTCGCAACAGGGCGGTTTTACCGCATTCCAATCACCTCCACAGCGGCGGTCTTTGAAAACCCATGCATCCCCATCGGGGATTGAAACTGGACAGCAGCGGACAGGTGCTGGCCTCGGCCACCACCTTTGAAAACCCATGCATCCCCATCGGGGATTGAAACTGGGCTGATGCTGGTGCTGGTGGCGCTGGCCGGGTGGGCTTTGAAAACCCATGCATCCCCATCGGGGATTGAAACCTGTCGCCATAACGTGTAAACCTGTAAGAACAGCACTTTGAAAACCCATGCATCCCCATCGGGGATTGAAACATCACAATGTTGGGCGTTGCCAGATCAACCGGCGTCCTTTGAAAACCCATGCATCCCCATCGGGGATTGAAACATCGGGGAGCAGACGCGATTGAGGAACGCGTCCGCTCCTTTGAAAACCCATGCATCCCCATCGGGGATTGAAACCATGTGCGATGATGCTTATAGCATCTATAAATCAGTACTTTGAAAACCCATGCATCCCCATCGGGGATTGAAACGAGGATACGGCGCGCTACCTGAAGGTACTGACGAAACTTTGAAAACCCATGCATCCCCATCGGGGATTGAAACAAGCGATCCGGCAGCAGCGCGACCGCGCGCCGCTGGCTTTGAAAACCCATGCATCCCCATCGGGGATTGAAACGTGGGGTTAAGAATGATATTCCGCTTATTGATGCCTTCTTTGAAAACCCATGCATCCCCATCGGGGATTGAAACACACTCCTGCTGACATGCGGATGTCAGCATAGTCTCCTTTGAAAACCCATGCATCCCCATCGGGGATTGAAACCCGACGAACTCAACCGTTGTAATAGCATATTCTGATCTTTGAAAACCCATGCATCCCCATCGGGGATTGAAACCGTTCAGATTGCCCCGATGAGCGTACATGATGTCGTCTTTGAAAACCCATGCATCCCCATCGGGGATTGAAACAACCAGAGCCAGCGGATAGCACGCAACTCGTCATCCTTTGAAAACCCATGCATCCCCATCGGGGATTGAAACACAAGCTGCACACGCATGCCGGCAACCGGACGAGTTCTTTGAAAACCCATGCATCCCCATCGGGGATTGAAACGATGAAGTAGGGCCATGTCTCCCCCAGTTCGTCCTCACTTTGAAAACCCATGCATCCCCATCGGGGATTGAAACATGGGAATAATACTCAGTCCGGCGTCAATGTAGGACCTTTGAAAACCCATGCATCCCCATCGGGGATTGAAACCTTTTTAACAACCATCCTGCTGGCCTGCGCGATTGCTTTGAAAACCCATGCATCCCCATCGGGGATTGAAACGAGTTATTAGACTTGATGTATGGGCCGCAGGCTGACTTTGAAAACCCATGCATCCCCATCGGGGATTGAAACGCAGCGCCAAAGCAGCTGCGATAACAGTATCATCGTCTTTGAAAACCCATGCATCCCCATCGGGGATTGAAACTCATCCTTTCTATGTGCGCCGGAAGGCAAACACAACTTTGAAAACCCATGCATCCCCATCGGGGATTGAAACACTGGTGCTTGGGCCCAAACTGATGATGGGGACAACTTTGAAAACCCATGCATCCCCATCGGGGATTGAAACCCTATCAACAATAACTCCCTCTAGCCCTAAGGTGCCCTTTGAAAACCCATGCATCCCCATCGGGGATTGAAACATAACATACGAACAAACTCTAACGCCTCTTCTTGTTCTCTTTGAAAACCCATGCATCCCCATCGGGGATTGAAACCGTTCAGGAAGACTGGCCGCCACAGGCCGTGGCGGAAGCTTTGAAAACCCATGCATCCCCATCGGGGATTGAAACCTATTTCAACTGGTCCGTACCGATTTTTGACAGACTCTTTGAAAACCCATGCATCCCCATCGGGGATTGAAACAATCCCCATATGTATTTCCTGCCCCTTCATAAGGACCTTTGAAAACCCATGCATCCCCATCGGGGATTGAAACCTGAAATCTCGACAAATGAAAATGTTTCTGGGGTATACTTTGAAAACCCATGCATCCCCATCGGGGATTGAAACGGGTAAAACTGTTAGAAAATGTACTTACTTCTTTCCTTTGAAAACCCATGCATCCCCATCGGGGATTGAAACCGTTTGATCATCCCGACGCCATTGCGTTCCGTGATGACTTTGAAAA
>CAKZQX010000868.1 GCA_937141995.1 uncultured Chloroflexaceae bacterium
GTGAACAAGAACGGCGTCTTCCGCCCTGCCGACGGCGGAAGACGCTGCCGAGTCAGTGACCGCGTAACTTGAGTAAATTACCGGACGTACGCGGTTATTAACCCGGAAGGAAATTTCGCCGCCGGTAGGGGGGAATCGGACATCCTTCATTTCACAAAAAATTGCACCCTGTGCGGATTTTTGTGAAAAAGCATGAAATTTCCTGCCCTGCCGGCGACGACATGTGCTGCCGAGTCAGTGATCGCGTAACTTGGGTAAATTATACCACAGGCGTATGCACTACAAAACATGTTACACCTGGAGAGGGGTTTAGTACATGTTCTGCTTGCCAAGGCCGGCAAGTTGTAATATGATATGCCCAGTTGTTATAGATTGGCCGTCCTGTTTCTGTTAGACAAAAGGACTCTGTCCCCAATGCAAGATCTGCTCAGTTCCCTTGCATCACCGATTGTTATCGGTGTCATTGTGGTGGTGCTGGTAATTTTGATTGCCGTTCCGCTGATTTTGCGCCGCCGCAATACTGCTCCAGTAGATGAAGAACCGCCCGAATTTGGGGAAACAGTTGATTACACCTCGATGGAGGTGCAGGAGCCCACCGGTTGGCGCGAGCGCTTTACCAATCTCTCGCTGGCCGGCAAGATCCTGGTCTTTGTGGTGCCGCTGTTGCTGGTGGTTGCCGTGATTGTGCTGATTCTGTTGTTGCCGGGTGGGCAGACTGCTCAAAATAACGTGGCGACCCCGGCTCCGCCGCCGGAAATTGCGGTAACGGCGGCCCGGTTGGTTGGCATCAATCCGCAGCGCATGCGGATCGAAGCGACCTCGACGTTGCCCGAAGGGACCGAGGTGACGGCGCAGATGATCGTAGATGAAGCGCCGCTCGCCTGGTTCACGCCCGATGTAACTACAAGTGTCGCATCAGGCGGCGACATCGAGTGGACATTGACGAAAGCTGAGGATGGACCAGCGCCGGCACAGGGTACGGAACCCGTCGTGCAACTCCAGGCAACCGTCGATGGTCAGGAGGTTGTATCTAATCCGCAACCGGTGGTTATTCCTGAGGTGCCGGGGTATGCCGATGCCTTCTTTGGCGAGGCGGTGGCCGAGGTGCAACCAACAGCAACCGAAGAGGAAGAAGAACCGACACCAAGCGCAACCCCGGAAGAAGAGCCGGAGGAGGAGACGCCGGAAGAAGCCGAGCCGACCGCCGCTCCTACGGCAACGACCAACCCGATTGGTGATGCGGATCTGGTGGCGACGGTCAGCAATGGCGGGAATGTGCGCGAGGAGCCGCTGCTGATCGATAATGTGGTAGCGCAGATCAACGCCGGTGAGCAGGTCGAAATCATTGGACGAACCCCCAATGGCCTCTGGTATTTTATCCGCAATGTGCGCAATAACGAGGGCTGGGCCAGTATAACTCTGCTCTCGGTTGATCCCGCCATTGCCGCGCGCGTGCCGGTCTTGCCGATTGTGAGCGTTTTTACGACGGGCAACGTTTATGCGCAGTCAAGCGCCGAGGGCGCGCCGGTTGACCAGGTCTTTGTCGGGGAAACGGTTAATCTCTTCCAGAAGACCGCGAATGGTGATTGGTATCAAGTTGAAACGGTGCGCGAAGTACGGGGTTGGGTCAGCGCATCACTGCTGGGTATTCCGCCGGAAGTAGCTGCCGATGTTCCGGTGGATAGTACTGCCCCGAGTGCTCCTGCCGAGGAGGAAGAAGACCCCACACCTGAAGCGGAAGAACTGCCTACGCCGGAGCCGGAGCAACCGGCCGAGGCGGAGCTGCCCTCTGAGCCGTCCGGCGGGGAGACACTTGCGCCGTCCGGGTTGACGGCGCAGGTGCAGAATACCGGCAGCCTGCGCGATCAACCCGATCCTAATGCCGAAGTGCTGGGTGAAATCAGTGCCGGCGAGAGTGTTGAGTTGCTCCAAAAGAATGTCAACGCAACCTGGTTTCGGGTGCGGAGTATGCAGGGTATGGAAGGTTGGGTGAACTCCAGTTTGTTAACGGTTGCGCCTGAGGTTAAGGAGCGGGTGCCCGTGGCGTAGTGTTGCACTGTACGTAGCAAATAGATCGATGTTGCATGAATATATCCGCGATGTTGGAGCAGTCGCTTGACCTGCTTCCCTTCACGCTGCTTGATGTTGAGACAACCGGGTTGTTACCTGCCGAGGGACACCGGGTGTGCGAAGTTGCCTTGCTCCGTGTACGTGGTGGCGTGGTCGAAGCATGCTTTGAAACGCTGATCGACCCGCAGCGCCCATTGGACCCGCAGGCATTTGCGGTCAATGGAATTTCTTCCACCATTCTGCATGATGCGCCGCGTTTTCCCGCCGTTGTCGATACGCTGATGGAGTTGATCGATGGAACGGTGCTGGTGGCCCATAATGCGCCGTTCGATCTGGTCTTCTTGACGCATGAATTGGCTTTGCTGGGCCGTCCCGCGCCACTGAACCCTATGCTGGATACGTTGTCGCTGGCCCGACGACTGCTGCGCCACCAATCCTACAGTCTGGCAGCCCTGGCGCGTGACCTGAACCTCCCGCAGCCGACTCATCGCGCAATGAGTGATGTGCTGGCGCTCCAGGGATTGTTTGCTTGCCTGGTGAACCATCTGGCCGAAAATGGCATTACCACGCTGAATGGTGCGCTTCGCCGCCAGCGGGGGTTGCTGCCGGATCAGCCGGACCCGGTGCCGCCGCCGGCGATTGCGCGAGCGATCAGCGAAGGCCGACGGTTGCGGATTGTCTACAGTTCCCGCTCAACCGTCATCCCGATTGAGCGTATTATCCAGCCGATTGAGTTAACGCAGGGGCGTAGCGGGATTTTTCTGCGCGCGTACTGTTATCTGCGCAATGACCTGCGTTCGTTTGCGCTTACCCGGATCGAGGCGATGGAACTGGAGTGATGCGTTGCTACCGGGCGGTGTAGTGGTATCGACCTCGCGTTACTGCATGTCGGCATTGTCCAGGGCAGCGGTCAGCAGTTCGTGCATATGTTCCACAAAAATGCATGTTAAAGCAGCGCGCACATCGCGGGGCAGGGCGTTGAGATCCGGCGCGTTCTGACCGGGTACAATGCAGGTGTGTATGCCGGTATGATATGCCGTCAGGACTTTCTCG
>CAKZQX010000869.1 GCA_937141995.1 uncultured Chloroflexaceae bacterium
CTGGGAGCTTTCCTGGTCGGCAGCTTTGGGGTTGACCCACGCCTGCCGCTGCTGCTGACCTTTGTCGGCTGGATTGTCGGAGTTGGCCTGACCGTGCTGGCGGTCTGGGGCGGGCTCTACCTGGGCATTCGGGGATTGGACCGGATTGAACTGTGAAGCAGAGGTGATGATGACCCATGCCACTCCGTACACGCACCTGCCCGTCGTGCCCTGCGATGCGCCCTTTCTACCCCTGGTGGAGCGTATTCGACGCGAGGCAACCGTGGTGGACAACCGGATTGTGCGCATTGACCACTTCCTGAACCATCGGATCGAACCGCTGTTTATGCGCGATCTGGGGCAGGCCATGGCCGAACGCATCCACCGCTTTAGGCCGGAGCTGATCCTGACCGCCGAGTCCAGCGGGATTGCGCCGGCCCTGGCAACCGCCGGCGTGCTCAACCTGCCGCTGGTCTATGCAAAGAAATATGCACCTGACAACCCATCACCACCCCTGGCGCGGGTCATCGCCTCGCCCACGCGCGGCGGCCAGATTATGCTGCGGGTGGCGGAGGGCTATCTCACACCGGGAATGCGGATTGCTCTGGTTGATGATTTCCTGGCACAGGGCGGGACAGCTCTGGCGCTGGCCGATATTGTCGCCGAGGCGGGCGCGGAACTGGTGGTGACCGGGTTTGTGGTCGAGAAGCAATTTCAGGATGGGCGTGCGGGCCTGGTGCAGCGCGGGCTGCCCATCGCTACGTTGGCCCGGATTACGCAGTTACAGGCGGGGAGTGTGATTATGGCCGGGGACCGGGCATAGCCGGTAAGCGCCGTTATTAAACAGCCAGACGCGGAGCTACCGTCGGTGACAATAGCTCCGCGTGGGTGTAACGTTTATTCTCTACTTATCTGTTCCAGCTACACTCAGGCGCGCTCCTCCAGCAGCGCACGCAGCATCCAGGCGGTCTTCTCGTGCTTCTCCATCAGGCCGGTCAGGAAATCGCTGGTGCCCATGTCATCGTACTGCTCATCACAGGCACGCAGATCTTTGCGCAGGCTGCGGATGATGGCCTCGTGATCCGCCAGCAGATTGGCGACCATGGTCATCGCATCCGGGTAGTCGCCCGGCTGCTCCTTGAGCGTGGCATGCTGAAGAAACTCGGTCATGGTGCCGATGGCCGGCGCACCGATGGCGCGGGTCCGCTCGGCGATATCATCAATATCGTCGGCCAGACCGTCATACTGCTCCTCGAACATCTCGTGCAGGCTATGGAAGAGCGGCCCGGTGATATTCCAGTGGTAGTTGCGGGTCTTGATATAGAGAATATGCGCATCGGCCAGAACGCGGTTCAGGATCGCGGCAACCGCCTGAACATTCTCATTCGACAGGCCAATGTTGACATTATTGCTGCGGACAAGCTCCATGGTCTTCTCGGAAGTGCGGGTGGTGGTCATCTCTATTTCCTCCTGCGGTATGCTTCTACATTATGGTCGTGTGAGTGGGTACCACGTATGACTACAATTTAAGAATCAGTATAAACAATTTTTCAGCAATTGTCAATAGTTTGCACAGTTTTTTACGAAACTGTTTTTTGTGAACGTAAAAAGAACTGAGATATTTATGCGCGGCGCGCACCCAGATGCACGACAATCTCCCGAACAGATGAGCGAAACCGGGAAATTGTCACGCGAGAACCGCAAGAACTGAGAACTGCGAGAACCAAGAGCCTGTCTGAAACGGGTTGGTCATGGGGCGACGGCCCCGGCGCGGGAGTCC
>CAKZQX010000870.1 GCA_937141995.1 uncultured Chloroflexaceae bacterium
GAAGAAGGCAATCTGGCGACCATCGTTGGACCAGGCCGGGGCGAAGTCGCTGGCCGGGTTATCGGTCAACCGGAGCAGGCCCGTTCCGTCGCTATTCATCACATAGATATCGGTATTGCCCGCGCGGGTGGCGGCAAAGGCAATCCGCTGACCATCGGGGGACCAGGACGGAGACTGGTCCGCTTCGGGATGGTTGGTGAGGTTGCGCTGCGCCGTACCATCAGCCTGCATCAGATAGATCTCGGCGTTACCGTCCCGCTCGGAGACAAAGGCAAGCTGTTGCCCATCCGGCGACCAGGCGGGACTCCGGTCGGCGGTAGAATGCTCGGTCAACCGCAGCAGGTTTGTCCCATCCGTATCCATCAGGTAGATCTCCGGATTGCCGGCGCGATCCGACACAAATGCAATCCGGCCGCTGCTGTCGGCAAAGGCGGGGGCGGCGCTAAAGCCCGGCAGCATGCCGGCCATGCCGATAATGAGCGCCGGTAGCAGCGACAACAACACCCATGGCACCCGGCGAGCCCGGCGCGGGCGCATCCAGGTGTCCGGGTGTGCCGACAGGTAGTTCTCTGACGGGGGAAGCGTTGCCGCGATACCCGTGGTAGCGGCCGGCGTCGCCGGCAGATCGTCGGCGATTGGCGGCCGCTGCACGGCCTGCTCCAGGGCCGCCGCAAACGCGCCCGCCTGGGCATAGCGCTGCTGCGGATCTTTCTGGAGCGCCTGGAGGATCACCCGATCCACTTCCGGCGGCAGATCCGCCCGGAAGTGCCCCGGTGCCGGAGCCTGATCCCGCACATGCCCCACCAAGATATCCTTCATCGAACCCTGGAACGGCAGGCGACCAGTTAACAACTGATAGGCCACAACGCCCAGCGCATAGATGTCAGTCCAGGGACCAACCGGCTCCTTGCGGATCTGCTCCGGGGCCATGTAAGCCGGCGTCCCAAACGCCTGGCCGACCTCGGTGAGAAGTGAGATACCGCTGGCTTCGGTCTTGACCAGTCCAAAATCGGAGAGCTTGAGGTGACCATCGGCAGCGAAGAGGACATTGGCCGGTTTCACATCCCGATGCACCATCCCCTGGGCATGCGCGTAGTCGAGGGCCGCCGCCAGTTGGGAAATCACCCGGACCGTTCGCTCGAGGGAGAACTGACCTTCCCGCACCAGCAGGCCGGCAAGCGTGCCGCCGGGCATATGCTCCATCACCAGGTAGTTGATCTGCCCGACACGCCCGGCATCGTACACCGTCACGATGTTGGGATGGCGCAACCGGGCAATGGCCTGGCCTTCCTGCTCAAAGCGTTGTGTCGGCCCGGCGATCAAGACTTTAACGGCAACCTCCTGCTGCAACTGCAGATGCACGGCTTTGTAGACCAGGGCAAACCCACCACCGCCAATCTTCGCGCCAATGCGATATTTTCTGTCGAGCAGTTTTCCTGTGAGATCCATCATTTCACTCCTAACGGAAGAACTGAGAACTGAGAACTGAGAGACTGTCTGAAAAGATGATTCGCGTCGGTCACACGGCATGCTGGGTTCCCTGAGACACCGGACAGCACCCCAGGAGTCCCGGCTTCAGCCGGTTCCGGCCACACACCGGCTGAAGCCGGGACTCCTGCTCCGGGGCCATAGCCCCATGACCAACCCTTTTCAGACAGTCTCTGAGAACTGGGAAACGTGATGCATGCAACGGTAAAGACGGCGGAGGCAGCGATGATGGGTGTGATGCTGTTGCCCCCGCCGGTCGGTCTGGCGTCTTCCGGCTACACCCACTGCCCGCCGCGATAGCGCCAGTGCAGAAAGATGATCCGGAGTGGTCCCTGGACGACGAGAAAGGTCGCCACCCAGACGGCACCGTAGTGCGCCAGAAAGGTTGTTCCCGGTAGTGCCGTCCCATCGACACCCGGCAACCCGATGGTCTGAACCAATCCCCAGACGACCAGCGCCTCGAAGATGCCCGCGCCTACCTGGAAGGCCGGCGGCCAGTCCTGATCCCAGCGGAACGACTGGAGATACTGGTAGAGCATTTCCCAGACCAACCCCAGGCCCAGCACATAACCCAGCAGGACCAGCGGCGTACGCGTGTCACCAATAAACATACCAAAGAGCAGCGTAACAATCAGGCCAACCGTACCTAGCAAAAACAGGCGTGTTTGCCAGCGTCCCAGTAATGTCGGTGTCATGGGTGAACTCCTCCGGCCCAGCGAACCCACTGCGTCAGGGATCGCAGGCTATTGAGCGCGCGTACTCCCGGCGCGCGCGCGGCGACAAGTGCATCAACCGAACGTAACGCGGCGTACTGTAGCCCCAAAAAGCTATCCACCGGCGCGGTCGGCCCGCCCAGGGTCATGGCTCCGCTGGCGTAGACTCGCCCCGCGCCATTGCGCATCCCGACCACCTCAAAGTCATTCGCTACCTTCAGGCGGCGCTTGAGCGTGCGCTCCAGGTCGTACCGTTCCACCAGATCCTTCAGCAGCGTGTTGCGCTCAATTTCCGCCTCCAGGCCGGTGCAGTCGATGATAAAGTCAGCCCATAACTGCGCCTCGTCCTGGATTGCGCCCCGGCCATGCAACTGTGTGAGCAGCCGCTCCTGCCGGCGTTCGACCTGCCTGACCGCGCCAAAGCGGATCTGATACCAACCCTCGCGCAGGCCACGCTCAACAATCTGTGCCCAGTCCTTGCGCCGCGCGGTGGTCGTCCCGCCCCAGTCATTCAGCAGTTCCTCGCGCTGCTGATCGTCGGCATCCTCCAGCAACTTCCGGAGCGTGCCACCCCAGCAGGCTTTCGGCCAGTTAAACGGTTGGAATTCCCAGTGATGCTCGACCGTGCGGCGGGCATGCTTGAACTGGTGCCCCATGGCCACTGGCGAGCGCATCAGGTGCAACACATTGATGTTCGGCTTCTGGGCGCGGATCTCGGCCAGG
>CAKZQX010000871.1 GCA_937141995.1 uncultured Chloroflexaceae bacterium
ATCTTCCGCCCTGCCGGAGGCGAAATTTCCTTTTGGGTGAGCAACCGCGTAACTCCTGTTATTGACAGGAGTTACGCCGTGCGCGTTCAAATGGGCCGGTTGCTTCCGATAGCGGTGGATTTCGCCTGCGGCAGCGTGGTACGTTTTTGTCTTTTTCCGGAACATTTGGCACGTTGTGCCAAATGTTCCGGAAAAGAATGTCCCATTCTGCCCTGCCGGAGACGACATTCCCTTCCGGGTCAGTAACCGCGTAACTCCTGTTATTGACACACATTTGTACAACGTGTAAATGTGTGTAGAAAAGATCAAAAAGCACCATGCTGCCGTAGGCAAGTCTGACCTTCATCTGGTGAAACGCCCGATCGCCTCCCGTCCTCCCAAGCGGAAGCTATCTGCTATAATGCTCCCAGCACAATTATCGAACATCAGGTGAGGCACACTGTTATGGAACGCATCTACGTTGCCCTGGACGTTGAAACGACTGGCCTGGAAGCAGGCCTGGATGAGATTATAGAGGTTGCCGCTGTGAAATTTCGCGGGCACGAGGTGCTGGAAACATTTGCACAGCTTGTTAAACCGCGCCAGGCGCTGCCCCTCAAGATTACCCGACTGACCGGCATTACCGCCGATGATCTGACCGCCGCCCCACGCTTTAACGCCATTGCGCCCGACTTTGTGCGCTTTGTGAAGAATTATCCGCTGGTCGGGCACTCGATTGGCTTCGATGTCACCATGCTGCGCGCGCAGGGGATGCGCTTTGCCCAGCCGGTCTACGATACGTTTGATATGGCAACGCTGCTGCTGCCCCAGGCACCGATCTATAAATTGAGCGCGCTGGCCGATCATCTCGGCGTTGAACATCCCGACGATCACCGCGCCCTGAATGATGCCGATGTCTGCCGTCAGGTCTTTCTGCACCTGCTCCAGCGGATCGAAACGCTGGACATGCATGAACTGGGGGAGATTACCCGTCTGATGGCCCGGACAGAGTGGGCGCTGCGCGATCTCTTCAACGAGGTTCAACGTGCCCGGATGCAAACAGTCTGGGATAGCGCGCAACAAACGCCGCCCCCGGAAGCGGCGGCCGGCCGGGATGAATTCGCTCCGACGGTTCAACCGGCAGCCGGCCGCATGCAGCAGGCAAAACCCGCACCACTCAAACCCACCGGCGACACGACGCTGCTAGAGCCGGATACCGTCACGGCCTTCTTTGCCGCCGATGGTATCCTGGGGCAGGCCTTCCCCGGCTATGAACAGCGCCCCCAACAGATAGACATGGCCCAGGCAGTCACCCGAACCTTTAATGCCGGCGAAACACTGATGGTTGAAGCCGGCACCGGCACCGGCAAGAGTATGGCCTATCTTGTCCCGGCGGCGCTCTTTGCGGCCCGGCGTGGCGAGCGGGTGGTTATCTCGACCAATACGATTAACCTGCAAGATCAGCTCTTCTACAAAGATATTCCCGATCTGCAACATATGCTGGCCCGGATGGACGACAAAGGGCCGGAGGCCGGAAGCAACGGCACTGGGGATACGGCCACCCACACGCCCGATACCGAGCCCCCATTTACCGCAGCCCTGCTCAAAGGGCGGGGCAACTATCTCTGCCTGCGCCGCTACAAGCGGTTGCGCCAGGAAGAGAACCTGCAACCGGATGAGATCCGCGCCCTGCTCAAGGTGCAACTCTGGCTGCCGACCACTACCAGCGGCGACCGCGCCGAACTCCTGCTGGTGGACCGTGAGCCGACAGCCTGGGGGCGTATGAATGTCACCGCCGAGACCTGTACCGGCCATCGCTGTCCTGATTTTCACGACTGCTTCTTCTTTAAGGCGCGCCGTCAGGCCGAGGCCGCGCATATGGTCGTGGTCAACCATGCCCTGCTGCTGTCCGACCTGGCGGCCCAGTCCAACGTCTTGCCACCCTACGATCATCTCATTATCGACGAGGCCCACAACCTGGAGGAAGTTGCCACCAATCAACTCAGCTTCCGGGTTGACCAGGCGGCCCTTGTCCAGTTTCTCGATAATCTCTACCAGAGCGGTGGCGTACAGACGGTCAGCGGGCTACTCTCCGAGTTGCCGGTGCATTTCCGCAACAGCACCGCTACCGACAGCCGGCGCGAGCAGGTCC
Source organism: uncultured Chloroflexaceae bacterium (assembly GCA_937141995.1). Classification (GTDB taxonomy): domain Bacteria; phylum Chloroflexota; class Chloroflexia; order Chloroflexales; family Chloroflexaceae; genus CAKZQX01. Next base: position 2,132 of record CAKZQX010000871.1, read on the forward strand.
AGACGATTGCCGATACCCTGCAACCGGATGTTACCCGCGCGCGCCAGGTTGTTTACGACTGCTTCAACCATCTGACCGGCTTCGTCAATCAGCAGGTTGAGCCAAACCACTACGACTCACGCCTGCGCCTGACACCGGGAGTGCGGCAAAAACCGGCCTGGGCCGAGGTTATGCAGGTCTGGGAGAACCTTAACCTGCTGCTGACCCGGATTAGCAGCGGACTGGGCCAACTACACACCCTGCTCCTCGACCTGCAAGAGGCGGATCTGCTGGAGTATGACGAACTCCTGCTGCGGGTCGAGTCGCTGCACCGTTTTGCTACCGATGTGCGGGTGCAGACCGGGCATATCATCTTTGGCACCGAGGCCGATAAATATGTCACCTGGTTGAGCCTTGATCGCGTCTATGATACGCTAACGCTGAATGCCGCGCCGCTGAGTGTAGCCGAGATCTTGCAAGCCCAACTGTTTGCGCAAAAACAGACCAATATTCTGGCATCGGCCACCATAACGGTGAACAACTCCTTCGAGTTTATGCAGGAACGCCTGGGGTTGGCGGAGGTTGAAGAACTGCAACTCGACTCACCGTTCGACTACGAGCAGCAGGCGCTGGTCTACATCCCCAGCGACATCGCCGAACCCAATCATCGCGGCTATCAGCAGATGGTTGAGGATGCGCTGATTTCCCTCTGCACCGCGACCGGCGGGCGGACGCTGGCGCTCTTTACGGCGAACAGCGTCCTCAAGCAGACCTACATCGGCATCCAGGATGCACTGGAGGAGCAGGAAATCGCGGTGCTGGGCCAGAGCATTGACGGCTCGCGGCGCACGCTGCTGGAACGCTTCAAGGAGTCGCCGCGTACGGTGCTGCTGGGGACCAGCAGTTTCTGGGAGGGTGTAGATGTAGTTGGGGATGCGCTATCGGTGCTGGTTATTACGAAGCTGCCCTTCAGTGTACCAAACGATCCGATTTTTGCAGCCCGCAGCGAGCAGTTCAAAGAGCCGTTTAACGAATATGCCGTACCCCAGAGCATTCTGCGCTTTAAGCAGGGCTTTGGCCGGCTAATCCGCAGTAAGGAAGATCGCGGCATTGTGGTGGTACTCGACAAACGCCTGCTGACCAAAAAGTATGGGCAAATCTTCCTGCACTCGCTACCCACCACGCGCGTGCGCCAGGGTCCGCTCAAGCAACTACCGCTCTTAGCGGCCCGGTTTCTGGTTTGATGCTGGGGGATTTGGGGATTAGCGATTGGCGATTGGCGATTGGCGTGTAGGTTACGCTTGCAACCATGTAACCCGGATATCATCACCTTTAGGGGCGGACAGTGCCAATGTTCGCATCTCCTTGCTGCGTTACGCGATGCTGTGTTTGACCGTGCTGCCGCAGGCGAAGCGGGCTTCTATCGGGTACAACGTCCCGTTTGGACACGTACCGCGTAACTCCTGTAAAAAAGCGAACAGCAGCAGAACCCGCGTGGATTGGGTTCTGCTGCTGTTCGCTTCGCCGAACACTGAATGTACCCGCTTAATCACGGAACCGCTCAAAAAAGTCACGCTGCTGCTCCTGCAGCGCCTGTTCAATCTCCAGGGAAGTGACATAACCTAACTCGTGCAACACCTCGCCAATATTTGCCTTGCGCCCCTGTCGCCGTAACGTTTCCTGCTGCTCCGCCGCCTGGGACAACTGGCTACGGCTTACAATCCCGCGCCGCAGCAGATACTCACCCAGTTGGGGCACACCGCTTCGACTCGGCGACTGATTCGCCCCGACTGCCTGCTCAACCACCTGCGTAAACCCGACCTGGAATGAAGCGCCGCCGAATGTCACCATATCCCCGGCCTGAATACGCCCCTGACTAGTAACTGGTTTACTGTTAACAAACACTGCCGCATTCGGATCAAGCGGTTTAACAAACCAGCGATCCAGCACCTGCCGGATCTCGGCATGGCGCGGATAGATGAGCCGATCTTTCAACACCAGGTCACATGCGGAACTACTCCCAACAATGTTTGTGCGACCAGTGAGGAGATCGCGCATACCTACGCGTGAGCCGCTAACACCTTGTAAGGTAAGTGCTTTCGTCATAATTTTCGATACTCCGAACGTCAAAAAATCTGCATATGATGCAGTCGGTACGAAATAATAGGTGTGTCAGATAACATCTGTTGCGGGGGCACCCAAAAAGGGGGTAACTTCTGTTGTAACATTCGCACGCATGGTTGTCAATATATCATTATGACAATTTTATAAAAATCTTGTTAGCCAACGTGCCTCCTGCTCTATCGCAATCCTTTCGCTATGCTTTGCGGCAACGATCACGGGATGCTATAATTTTCAGAGATAAGGAAATCGTCATTATCCTGACCCGGCATGCATGACAATGTCGTCATCTCTCGACTGCCGGTACCCGACTTATCCATACAGTAGTGAGTATTTTATGTCAACAACCGCAAGCGTTCAACGCGTCCGTATCTATCTGAGTGAACATGATGAATGGGGCGGACTACCCCTCTACCAGGTTATCCTTGATCGCCTCCGCCATACCGGAGCCACCGGCGCAACGGCTGTGCGTGGCCTGGCCGGGTTTGGCCCCAGCCATCTTACCCGCGCCACCGGCGTAATCGATGTCCATGCGCATTCCCCGGTAGTGATCGAGTGGATCGACCGGGTCGAGCGTGTTGCTTCCATTCTGCCCCAACTGGATGAACTCTTGCCCAGCGCCCTGACCACTATCGAAGATGTACAATTGTACCGGGCCGTTCTGCGGGGGCGCGGTCCCTTTGCCGGTGAGGATCGCGTCCGCGATTACATGCGGCCGACGCTCCGCACCCTGACTACTTCCGCCACCCTCAGGCAGGCACTTGTCATTTTGATGAACGAGGATCAGAGCACAATTCCCATCGTTGATGATCAGCGGCGGCTTGTGGGCACGCTCACCGGGCAGGATATTGTACGCCGCACCAGTCTGCGTCTGCCCCCCCAACTGTTGCGCCTGTTGCATGAAGCGGAGTACGCGGAACTGCTGGCACCGCTCGCTGATCACCCTATCACCGAGGTTATGAGCCACGATCCCCGCAGTATTTATGCCGGTGCGCCGATCCCGCAGGCGATGGTTCCGCTGATCGAGTGGAACTATGACCAGATCCCAGTGCTGGATGATCGGGGCGCACTGATTGGGTTGCTCGGTCAGGAGGAGGTACTCAGCGCCGCCGTTGCCCACGAACAGGCCGACAGCGACGAGATCCGGGACGCCGATCCACCCACGCCGGTCAGCCTGGTCATGCAGCACGCCGTTCCGCAGGTGGTAATCTCGGAACCCATGGCCGTCGCCTTGCAGCAACTGCTTACGCTGAATGATCATGTCCTGATGGTTGTAGATGCTGCCGGCCGCCTGCAGGGTCGGTTGAGCATTGCCGGTGTGCTGCGCCAACTTCAAGGGGATGAGCGAACTACGTTACTAACGGCGCTTCAGAGCAATAGCGCGGTTCATGCACAGATGCTGCCGGGGATGGATCGTGACTTCTACCCGCTGCTTGAGCGGGACATTCCGACCATCGCGCCTACGGAGACTATGCTGAATGCCACGCGCCTGATGCTGGCACAGCGGTTAGCGAGCATGCCGGTTGTGGACGCGGATGGGAAATTACTGGGGAAACTATCACAGGGAAGCCTGCTACGCGCACTGGCGCAGGCCAGTGAGTAAAGGCGGATAGCGCAGGAGAGGCGGATGCATCCGGTTGAACATAGGCTTATTCGTGTTCATCCATATGCCCAAAACGCGCCACGATCCGCCCGATCAACGCCGTTGTGGAATGCCCGGAGAGGTATGGCAACAACACAACCTGCCCACCATACGCCTGCGCCACTCTGGCTTCCGGCAGGCGCATAGAGTCAACCACCTGGGCATTCTGCTCGGTACGCCCATAGTCACCACCTTTCACATACACCTCCGGTTGCAGGGTTTCGACCAGCGCTTCGGCAGTAGACTCAGAGAAAATGGTAACATAATCAACCCAGCGCAGCGCCGCCAGGAGATAGGCGCGATTCTCCTCAGAAACCAGCGGGCGCAACGAACCCTTCACCGCGCGAGCGGATGCATCGCTGTTAATGCCGATAACCAGCAGGTCACCCAGCATCCGCGCCTGTTCCAGATAGCGCACATGGCCGCTGTGCAGCAGATCGAATACACCATTCGTCAGCACGACCCGCACCCCATCACGCCGCCAGGTAGCGCGCAACGTTTGCAATGTATCCAGCGAAACAACACTCATAACTGATACCTTCATACCATAACGGCAGACGCGCACCAGACATGTGACAGTACTCCTGCCGAACCGGGTCGCGCGCCTGCCGTCGTCGCTCAAATGTCGATCATAGGACTACGTACGCCGGAACGGCGATGTTAATACATACACCGGCCCGACAACCACACCCAGCACCAGGCTGGCCGCGTAAAACACCGGTGCAACCGCCAGAAAATCCGGCCTGGCTGCAAGCATAACATTGCCCACCTGCGTGGCTTCATCCGCCGGTATCCCCAACGTCAACAGCGCAACAGCCAGCATGTAGAGCGTCGTCAGTGGGAATGTCATTTCACATCCCATAGCAATACCACGCACCCAGGCCCCTCGTGGTAGCCGTTCGCGCACACAGCGCACCAGCGCCGTCCCGGCCGCCACGATCATCGTCCACAAAAACCCGGCTAGAAAAATATTCCATGCCCGCTCCGGCGCGGCCCAGTAAAATGCGGAACCGGCGACTACTCCCAGGAGTGTGCTTATACCCAACCCGGCCAGATGAACGGCCGAGAGCCGCAATCCGCGACTCGCTCTGCGCACACTCATTTCCGACTCAAACGTTGCCATAGCAATGGCCCTTCCTAGCCTGACCTCCCGGCCAGAAACCATCTCCCAATATACGCTTCTATCGTACCATCATTTGCGGAACGTCTCAAATCTGTGCAACTGGGTTACAAGCCATGGAGAGTGATCCGGCAGATCTGCAGGAAGGTTGCACAAATAGCCCGGATATGGAGTGCAGCAGCATGCCTGAAGTCGAGCCTTCCGATCAGTGATGTCCGAATTAGGTTTCAACATTCATAAAGACCCGGCAAGTCCGGAACATATTCGAATTACCATTTCAACCTGCATCAAGCCACGCCTACAATCAAGCATGTCGGTAACAGTGTCCTAGTCCCAAATACCGTTCAAAGAAGCTCGCACAAAGGCGCAAAGGTCGCCAAGAACCGCATACACGTTGCCGCTTTGCGCGAGACAATCCGGCCGTACTTGAAAGGTATTGGTCCTAGTCCGGACGAGTATTCGGTTCCTGTCGGGTCAACTGCTCAGATTCTTCACGGGTGATAAACTCCCCCCCCGTGATTGTACGCTCTAACTCGCGCCGATTACAGTCAAAAACCAGTTCGGCCCGCATCAGGCGAAAGCAGCGATCATCCATAATCTCTTTGCTCAATCGGTAGCCCTCAACCAGATCATCACCATATTCAGCCAGCAGATCATTGCGCAGATTAATCCGTACATGTACCGGCGCACCGCAGTGCGAACAGCGCACATAGAGATGCAGCGCATCGTCTGCCGGACGACGAGCACCACCACCAAAGAGACGTCGTAGGAAATCCATGCCTCCCCCTTCCACGCCGGCCGGACATACGCAGTCCATCGGGGTGGGAACATCTATAAAAAGAACAACAAACAAAAGACCAAAAACAAATATGGTATTCGACAGCCATGCGCCAGGGGCGCTTTGTTCCGGGTTCCTTTGTTCTGGGTTTTCTATCTCACGGCCGGCCGGAGTGACCATGTCGGCAATCCGGCCGAGTCGGGCTAGAACCGGCGCATGCGCACCGGACACACTATGCAAGCGAGAATGCCATGATACTGGAATATCGCCATTGCCGCAAATGGCAATGATGGGTGGCATGGGGTGAATTGGAGTTGACCGGAAGGCCATTTTGAGTATACTAGAATATGCGCCTACTGCGGCAACCGGGGACAGCGCGGTATCCACCGTCGCGCCGCTGTCACCGATCACTGCCGAGGCGCGTTACCAGACGCGGGGCTGTAGCTCAGGTGGATAGAGCAGCAACCTTCTAAGTTGACGGTCGGGGGTTCGAGTCCCTCCAGCCCCGCCAGAGGCAAATTTGCAAATTCGAGAAACCCCGGTAGCAATAATACCCCCCCGAACCGTACAACCCCTTATGCAGAAGTGTCTGCATTCCGCCCGGGCATTTCGGTGTTTTACGCGACGGGCGTTCAAACCGAACATTTTCTCGATGAGTACAGCCACGCCTGTTGACACGTATGACACAATTACCATCAGCAATCGCTGTGGTAATCCCTGTGCATTACACATTCAGTATGACATTGAACCAGCGGACAGACCCGCTTACTCCATTGCGTTACAAGACTTACGCGGTGGGTATGCAACCTGGATATTTGACCAGGTGGAAGCCAGTCTCGCCTGCGAACACAGGGTATTTTTTGTCTTTTTTACCCTGCCGGAGGCAAAACTCCGTGCCAGGTCAACGACCACGTAACTCCTGTCACATAACACAAGTTACGCGGTTGGTTTCAAAGCAGGCATTTGCCGGGATGAATGGCCCGATTGATCTTCAGCAGGGCGAAATGGAGCCGGATTTTACCTGCACCTCCAACATGTATTTTTGCGATTCAAGCAAAGAGATACTTATGTGTTCCGCACACTCGGATGCACGACAATCCCCCAAACAGATAAGTGAAACCGGAGAAATGCCACGCGATAAGTACCACGCTTTCGCAGACGAATTCGGGCGTTATCAGGCTCAAACACCCGGTTTATAGATCCACCGCATAACTCCCGTAATCAGGTGATACAACCATAACCGTAACCCTAAAGGCAATACTTACCATGGAAGAAACCACTCGCCAGGAAAAAGAACGTAGCATCTGGGACCAGCAGGCCTCGGTGTATGAAGACCGGGTGCTCAAGATATATGGTAAGGCTTACGAACGCTCAATCCAGAAGACCCGCGCGGTCCTCACGCCGGAACAGCAGATCCTGGAGATTGGCTGCGGCACCGGGATCATCGCGCTCGGCATTGCCCCGCATGTGCAGCGTGTTATCGCCACTGACCTATCCCCGGAGATGATCGCGGTTGCCCAGAACAATGCCCGGCGTCTGGCGATACCCAACGTAGAATTCCGTGTAAGCGACGGCTACGCACTGCCGTTTGACGACGCGTCCTGCGATACGGTGCTGCTCTTCAACACCCTGCATGTCGTCAAAGAGCCGGCGGCCCTGCTGCGGGAGGCATACCGCCTGCTCAAACCGGGAGGGCACCTGGTCAGTGCAGTCGATTGCTATGCCGAGCCGGCCCCGCTCTCGACCCGGCTAATGCTGACCTTGCAGAAACTGCTTAACCTGGTAGGCATGATCCCGTTTGTCTGGTACTGCAAAAAGGCAGATATTCATGACCTGTTTGCAGAGCATGCCTTCGTGATTGAAGACACCGAGGTGCTGCATCCCGCGCCGGTGAACTATTACGTGCT
>CAKZQX010000872.1 GCA_937141995.1 uncultured Chloroflexaceae bacterium
CCGATGAGTTCGCCACGATGGTCCGGGAAGAGGTTTTGAGCAACAGTCGCCGGATCGTGATGATCGATAGCCTCTCCGGATATCGGCTCTCGATGCAGGGCCGCGATCTGATCAGCCATGTGCATGCGCTCACAGTCTACCTGAAAAGCCTGGGCGTGACGGTGATTTTAATCAACGAGGTTGAGGCGATTACGGGTGAGTTCCGCGCTACCGACGACAAAGTAAGTTATCTGGCCGATAGTGTCATTTTTATGCGCTACCTGGAACTGGGGGGCGAATTGCGCAAGGCCATCGGGGTGCTGAAGAAGCGCTCCGGTGATTTTGAGAAGACGCTGCGCAAGTTGGAGATTACCCGCTACGGCTTGAAGGTTGGGCGACCACTGAGTGAACTGCGCGGTATTCTCTCCGGCTCACCCGAGTTTGTAGCGCCGAATGAGTAACGGGTCCGGGTGCAGCGCGAGAGGAGCTTACTGATGAATCGGATCTTACTGCTGCTGGATCATCGCGGTAATCGCAAACTCATTGCCGCCATGCTGGATCGCCACTATGAAGTGACGACCGCCGAGGCGGATGATCTGCATCATATTCCGTTTGACCTGGCAATTCTTGATGGAACGGCGCTCATACGACTGCGTGATCAACTGCGGGAGCGACGCGCCACGGCAGAACCATGTATTCTGCCGGTCCTGCTGGTGACACCGCAGCGGAGTGAGGCGATTGCGGCACGCGAGTTGGGGACAACGATTGATGCCTTTATTGTCACGCCGGTCGATAAGATCGAATTTCAGGCGCATGTTGCGAACTTGCTGCGCCTGCGGCAGTTCTCGGTCGATCTGAAGAAGGAACGCGACACGGTGCAGAAGCTCTCCCTGACCGATGATGTCAGCGGCTTTTTCAATACGCGCTTTCTGCATCACCATCTTGATCGGCTGCTGGCGCTGCCCCGCTCCCGCGAGCAGCATATCTCGCTGGTCTTCTTCGATATGGACCGCTTTAAGAGCGTGGTCGATACGCACGGGCATCTGCTGGGGGCCAAGGTGCTGCGCGAGGTGGCCGAGTTGTTTGATCGCCACCTGGGACCGGAGGACCGGATTGTGCGCTATGGCGGGGATGAGTATGTGGTGATTCTGCCCTGGCAGACGCGCGAAGCGGCATTTCAGAAGGTTGAGCAGTTGCGTGCCGTGCTGGTCCAGACGCCGTTTCTCCAGGCGGAAGCGATTAATCTGAACGTCACCGCCTCGTTTGGGATTGCCACCTTCCCGGAGGATGCCCAGACCAAGCGCGAACTGCTTTCCGCTGCCGACCAGTGTCTCTTCCAGAGCAAGGAACTCGGCAAGAACCGGGTGACAAGCAAGGGAGCACAGTAGCGATGCATTTTATTCGCCCATGGCCGGCGATTGGGAAGCGCTGCAGGTTACAGGTTATAGGGTGAATGCATCAGCCGACGGGCGTGCTCAACATAGAAAAACGGGTACGAACTCGGCCTTACCCACAATTGCAGCAGCAGCCATCGCCATCGCCACAGCAACAGCAGCCACCGCCATCGCAATCACAATCGCAGCAGCAGATGCCCCGATGCCTCCCGCCGCCGCAGATCCCGCAGATCGGACCACAATCGGCACATTTGGACAGTTCTGCATGCGCCTGCGTAAAAATCTGACGGGCCTGCGGTGAAAGCGCTGCGCTGGGAACCCCGTGGGCCGGCGCGTTGCACCGGTCCCGACCCGGATTTCGAGTCACGCCGTCTTCGGGACGGCATATCTTCAGTGACATGGACCTGGATCTCAACGACACGGTACAAGCGGTGCTGGATGGCGATAGCCAGGCCTATGCTCAGGTCGTAAGTCTCTACCAGGACGAGGTCTGGCGAGTTTGCGCCTCCATCCTCCACTCCCATGCGGATACCGAGGACCTGGTCCAGCAGACCTTCATCCAG
>CAKZQX010000873.1 GCA_937141995.1 uncultured Chloroflexaceae bacterium
CGAGCAGCGTCAGAATGCCGATAACAACAATGGCGATAAGAACCAGAATAAGTGCGTACTCGACGAGGCCCTGGCCTTCTTCCTTGGCGAAAAAGCTGCGAAGCATGATGTTACTCCTTATACGTTGACTAGAATGTTACTTGCTAAGACGGCACGTTGAAGTTCGTACTCAGAGCGGTATTAACCACCCAGGCCGGAGTTGATGTCGCTGAAGACTTCGCTGACCTTACCACCGAGCAGCGTCAGAATGCCGATAACAACAATGGCGATAAGAACCAGAATAAGTGCATACTCGACGAGGCCCTGGCCTTCTTCCTTGGCGAAAAAGCTGCGCAACATTTGCATTCACCTCCTTTCATTGTGGATTTAGTCTGTAACGTTTTTCGTTATGATGTCAGTATATGCTACTTCAGGGCGTAGCTCAATAGTCTTATGGTCCTAATACTTTGACGGTACTATACGTAGTACGGTCGTATTCCGTTGAATGATGGTGCCATGGTTGCGAACACACAAGTTGTTACCTGTTGCCGGCATACCATCGCTCTATCAATCTATTAAAAAACTATTAAGATTGAATATCTACATCTCATTGTCAGGAAAGAGGAAACAAGAAATGACAGATTATCTGATTTCGCGTGAGCAGGGTAATACTTGCAAGGTATGCGCAACACAGGGAAGCTGTGTTGCGCATACGTCAGAGGCAGATGAGTCAGCGCACGGTTAGCTTAATGCTTACCGTGCGCTGATTACCATATTGCTTGAAGGTTTAAAAACTATTAAAATGAAGGGGATTGTCTGACGGAGAATGTAAAAACCGGTCAGAGCAATGGTACTGTTGCGGCAATACGGGTACCGCGACCAATCGCGCTCTCAATGCCAAATTCTCCTCGTAGCAGTGCCTCAACTTGCTGGCGCATACTGGCAATGCCCATGTTACGCCGCTTACTCTCATCGGCAAGGGTTTCACTGACATGGAAGCCGTCACCATCATCTTCGATCACGATTTGCAGGGTATTATCGGAGATATCCAGCAGGACACGCGCCTCATGCGCGCTCGCATGCTTGGCAACATTGTTGAGCGCTTCCTGAATAAAGCGAAAAATCGTGACTTCGTAGTGGTTGGGCAGGCGACCTTCCACATTCTGAATCATCAGATTGATTTCGAGGTTACTCTTCTCGCCAAACTGCGTGACGAAACGGCGCAACGTTGGTACCAGGCCCAGGTCATCAAGCGTCATTGGGCGTAGATCGAAAATGAACCGGCGTGTGTCCTGCAGCGTAGTGTTAATGGCACCTTTGAGGGCAGTTAACTCGGCGCGAGCCTGATCCAGGTCAATGTCAAGTAGGCGTTGACAAATTTCTGCACGCAGCACCAGGTTACTCATTGATTGAGCGGGACCATCGTGCATCTGCAAGGAGATGCGCAACCGCTCCTTCTCTTGCGCCTGAATGATACTTGCAATAATATCTTCGCTATCGCCATTTGCAAATTCAGCACTGCCGGTGCCATCCCCATCGGTACCAAGAGAAGCTTCGAGAATCTCTATAATATCTGATAGTTGGTTCTGCCTTGCCCGCAAATTATTCTGGCGAAATTGCAGTTGTTCCAGTTGACCGCGCATCATTTGCAGGCGCATCTGTACTTCTTGTGCCGCGGTATAGAAGTTTTTGATCTCCGCTTTGCTATACTTATCAATATTAACTTCCAGGTCGCGCACCCGGTTTGAAACTGAAAGTTCACGTTGGCCGAGTTTTTCGACATCGGCAGCACTCTGGCGTAGCAGCACTTCGATTTCATTCAACTCGCGGCGGTTGCTGTCTTGTTCTTCCCGATAGGCATCACGGGTTGCCTCAATCTTTTGGAGTAGCTCGTTGTCGGCCACGGCGGCCTCCTTACATCATGCACAATTAGCAAATGGACAATCGGTAAGTCGGTAGGCAGCAGCTATCATCTGACTACCGATGCCCCTCATTATACAGGAGTTACGCGGTGGGCATGCACCCCGGGCGTTTCATCCGATGGACGCCTGATTCGCCTGCGGCAGCATGGGACGCTTTGTAGCTTATTCATAACCATGGTGCATCATGGTTATGAACAAGCATGGAATCTTCCGCCCTGCCGGAGGCCGAACTATCTTCCGGGTCAACGACCGCGTAACTCGTGTCATTATAGCAAACTCTGCCCCTGATTTGATCATCATCACATCGGGCTCTTGCGGGCTATATCAGGCCGAGGCGCAAACGCCAGACGTTGATCAATGCTTCGATGACGATACGCCGCGACATTTTGGAGTTGCCGACGCGCCGATCGGGGAAGATAATGGGGATTTCACCCACCAGAAACCCGGCTCGATAGGTTCGGTATGCCATTTCGATCTGGAATGAGTAGCCATTTGAGCGTACCGCATCAAGGTCCAGGGTTTCGAGTACCTGGCGACGGTAGCAGCGGAAGCCCCCGGTGCAGTCGGCGATGGGCAATCCCAGGATTATGCCGGCATACAGGTTGCCCCCACGACTGATAAGCTGACGTACCATGCCCCAGTCAGTGGTGCCGCCACCACGCACATAGCGCGATCCCAATACCAGATCATAGGTCGTTTCGGCTGCCTCCAGCAGATGGGGCAGGTAGCCCGGATCGTGCGAGAAGTCCGCATCCATCTCAAGAATAAACTGTGCGCCTTCGTCCAGCGCGCGCCGGAAACCAGCAAGGTAGGCCGTGCCCAGGCCCAGTTTGCCGGGTCGAGCCAGGAGGCCCAGCCGCGGTTCCGTGCGTGCCTGATCTGCGACACATCTCCCCGTTCCATCGGGCGAGTTATCATCAACGACCAGCACGCGAAAACGCGGATATTCCAGCACACGCGCAATGATGCTATCGATATTCTCCCGCTCATTGTAGGTGGGAATCACGACGGTACAATCGGCAACAACCGGATCGTGCCGATGAGTCGGGCGAGGGGGAGGGGCGGCAATAGTTTCAATTGTTTCGATCATGGCAGAGCACTCCAGTTAGTGGTTACACCTGCATGGTATTATACGTTGCGTTGCCGGCTTATACTACCACGCCACTGTAGGCGAATGGTCCTATTCACGACTAGTGCGGAAGGAACAGACGATCTATGGCTCATGCAGTCCGACAGCATACGGCAGCACGCACACTGCCGCGTATCCGTCTTGAACATCTGTGGGTGATACTGGCGTTGAGTATTGTTGGGGCATTTATCAGCCTGGTGCCAACCTCGCCTAATGACTTCTGGTGGCACCTCAAAGCCGGTGAATTGGTAGCGACCAGCGGTATCCCACAAACGAATATGTTTGCCTGGACAATCCCCGCCGATACGCCGTATATTTATCAGAGCTGGCTGAGTGAGTGGCTGTTCTACATGCTGTATCAACTGGGTGGGCTGCCGCTGATTGTTTTTGCCCGTAATATGCTTGGCCTGGGAGCGTTCACGTTGGTGGCGTACGAGGCCCACCGGCGTAGCGGTTCATGGCGGTTGGCGGCGGGGGTGGTACTCCTGGCGGCGGCAATGTCTACAAATAATTTAATCACCCGGACGCAGAACTGGTCATGGTTGCCGTTTATGCTGCTGTTTATCCTGCTCGGACGTTATGCGGATAATCGGCTGGCACCGCGCTGGCTGGTTGTGCTGCCACTGCTTATGATTTTCTGGGTTAATGCCCACGGCGCTTTTGTCATGGGTTTGCTGGTGACCGGAGCGTTTATGGTCGGCGAAACCCTGCGCCGTCTGCTGCGCCAGCCACGCGCGCTGAACTGGGAACGCCTGCGCCTGTTGTATGCCACATTTGCCGGGATGGTTGCGGCGACAGTTATTAATCCACTCGGCGTTGGTATTTATGGCTATGTGCGACTGCTACTGGAAGATGCGCCCAGTCAGCAGTTTATTATCGAGTGGCAGTCCCCAACACCGGAGGGGATTGCGGGAACGTTCTTTTATCTTGGCATCCTGGTTGTTCTTGTAGCATTTGCATTTGCTCGTCGCCGCCCCGGTATTACGGATGTTATTCTCGTTTGTGGGCTGGCATGGCAGGCATTTACCGGGATGCGCTATGTTATCTGGTTTGGGATGGTTGCCATGCCGATTGTTGCGCAGAGCATGGCCGCGCCCCGGGCGGTCTTCTCGCCGACAGGCAGTCCGGTGCGTCCGCGGGTTTCGCTACGAGAGCGTGGTGGTGGCACAGTAGCAAATCTGGTTGTTGTGGGCTTTTTGCTGGTCATGGTAATCCTGGTACAGCCCTGGATTAAGCCCACGCTGCCGTTGCCGGAGCCATACCAGGCATTGTTTGCCCCGGTACCGGGCGCGCCGCAACTTTTCACTACAGATACCCCGGTTGGAGCGGCAAATCATCTGCGGGCGGAACCTTGCACCGGGCATCTGTTCAATGAAATGGGCTATGGTTCGTACCTCGACTGGGCACTGTACCCGCAAGCGCAGGTGTTTATTGATCCGCGCGTCGAGTTGTATCCGCTGGCACTCTGGGAGGATTATATTGATCTGACACGCGGGCAAAATGTGAGGCCGTTGCTCGATCAGTATGATATTGCTTGCGTTATGCTTGACGTAGATCTCCAACCTGAACTGGCAAAAACGATGCCCCAACTGGATGGCTGGCAGCGCACCTTTGCGGATAAACGCAGTGAAGTATGGCGGCGCTAATTCACGTTTCACGGTAGCACGTCTCACGGTAGCACGTTTCACAGTAGCACGTCTCAGTTATAGAAAGAACAGACAAACAAAGGACAAAGAACAAATACCTTGTCAGATAGCAGTGCGCTATGGGTGTTTTGTTCCGGGTTCTTTTGTGGTTTGTTTTTTATAACTGGTCAGGAGTTTCGT
>CAKZQX010000874.1 GCA_937141995.1 uncultured Chloroflexaceae bacterium
GCGCGTTGCTTTATCCAGCAATGCCATCCAGACCACACACACCGCCGGCAGGACGGTCTGCCCGGCGAGTTGCGTGTAGCGTCCCCAGTTTACATAAAACGCAGGCATCGGGCTGAGAAACCCGACAATTAGGGCGGCCCAGAGCGCCGGTGCATTGCTACCAAGCAGGCGGCGAGTTAGCAGGTAGACTAGTGGTACCGCCAGCGCATTTTGGAGTTGCCCCACAATTAGTAGGCTGCGGGTGACGGGTGTACCACTCAGCCAGCTAAGCCAGGCAACGTTGCTGTGGAAGCCGTAGTGATAGGTGAAGGTTGTGAGGGGCGCATACGGCTGCCATGAGGAGAACAGTCCCCCGTTGTCAACGAGCAGTTGCGCAATCACAGTATGGTGGTAAGAATCCCCCCACATGCCAACCGGCAGATCACGGACGACATAGAGACGAATCATCACGGTGATTCCGGTTATCAGGAGCAGCAGCAGATGCGCCGGGTCGCCCGGTCTAGTACTATCCGGTTCTGCCGGTTGCTGATGTTCGTGTAAGCCTGAATGGGGCCAGATCAGGATAAGCCCGCTCAGTGCAAGATAGCTCCAGCAGAGGCCGCTGTTCCAGTGAATACCCAGGGGTTGACTCACCAGCAACAGTAGGGGGGGGAGCGCACAACTTATCCCAATTGCCAGCGGCCAGCGCTGCATAAGCGGCAGACTATCCGGCCAGAGCAGGCGTAGCAACGCCAGTCCGGGGAGTAACAACATAGCCGTTGCTGCGAGCAGGGTGAGCGGAGCCGAACCGGCCGTTGTAACGCTCCAGCCGACAAGTTGCGCACCGCCCAGCAGCAACCAGGCGCTGACCAGGAGGAGCCCGCCGAGCAGTATCGGCCATGTGCCCGGCCAGCGTAATCGGTTGAGTTGGACGGCAATCGACTCCATTATGGCAGTGGTTTCCTCAACATGAAACTGAAGACGCCGCATTATATGCTTCGCACTAACAGATGTCAATGAAATCCGGCTGAGGGATGCTATCAGGTAGGCGGATCGCTGCGTCGGGCGCGCAGATGCTGCTCCCACTCCTGGAGGCGCAGGCGCTGCTCGCCGTTTACATTGATAATCGGTCGGGCGGCGCGGATCAGGGCGATGGCGCTGTCGAGCGACATCCCCCGGTGGGCCATCAGGTAGGCGATGGCGGTGGCCGGGGCACGCCCCACTCCGGCGTGACAGTGAACCAGGACCGGCAGTTCTTCGGCGTGGGCCGCCGCGATAAACTGAACGCCTTCTGTTAGTTGTTCCAACGATGGCGCGTGGAAGTCGGGCACATGCAACCGGAGTGTGCGTATCGGGTCGGGGCCGGTGAAACGGTCCTCGTACTCGGCCTGCAGGCTGAGTACGACACGAATGCCGAGGGCATACAGCGCCGGCCACTGTATATCTCGGAACTGGCCGCCAACGAAGAGCAGCGGGTCGATTGGTGAGACGTTCAATCCGAAAGCTCGCCGCCAATAGGTTTGCATATAGCGCCAGAGCCCGGGCTTGCCCGAAACTGCCGGCGAATTATGGTGTTGCATTGGAAAACTCCCTGGTAATGTGGTACTTGTGTGCCATCTGGTACCGTTCTGGTGTACAATAGGGTAACTGGCAAACGCTCCTGCCGGGAGCGTCCGTGCATAGGATATAATAGCACGCTTATGCGCCTGTTTCGACGCACGCTTGATCTTTCGCTGGCCCGGTTGCGTCTTGCCAATGCAACGGACCTGAACCATGTCGCGCGGCTCTTACGGGATGCTGCCCGCCGCTACTATGGACTTACCGGCAGCGACCTGCCTGCGCTGCTCACAGCGGCGCACGCCGTTGTGATGGAGTCGGATGATGAACTCTGGGGTGTGATGCTGGTCGGTTGGCGCGCGGAGGCAACGATCTGGCTCCGAGGGGTAGCGCTGGTTGATGGCCTGGAGGTGACACCCGCGCTGGAGAAGTTATGGACCTTTCTCCAGGCGGAACTGGCTGCGCGTGATATACGGCATGTTTTTTATGCTGCCGACGAAGTTACGGATGTCTGGCTGCATCCACGGTTGCGTATATTGGGTTACACACCCGCAACGGAGGTCATTGTCTACGAGAAGCGTACCCTGGATGTGCCGACTTCCGGCAATCAGTCAGTCCATGTACGTCCGGCTCTTCCGGTAGACCTGGATGCGATTATGAAGCTGGATCAGGTCTGTTTTGAGCCGCAGTGGACAAAAGATGATACCGTCATGCGCACAGCAATTGCGCAGGGACCGCTCTGCATTATAGCGGAACTGGAGCATCAGACGGTGGGCTATGCCTATGCTACAAGTCACTTCAACAATCAGTTAACCCATCTGGTGCGGATTGCGGTGGATCCGGCTTACCAGGGGCGGGGCATTGGTGTCCGGTTGCTGGCCGAGGTCATTGCGTTCGCGCGTCGGCATAATGCAACCCTGGTGACGCTCAACACACAGTCTTATAATCTTCAGGCCCAGCGGCTCTACCACTGGTTCGGATTTGCGCCCAATGGTGAACGCCAGATAATTTTGCACTATGATCTGTAGATATTCGGCGTAAATACGCGCGTCGTTTGTCCTGTTTCTTGCCGACTACCTGTCCAGTGAGTGTTGCTCAAGGAGGAGAGCTTGCCTGCCAGAATGAACCCGCGTGATTGGGACCGGTTGTTTCGCCCAAATGCGCCGCGTCGTGGTGGCCCAATCCGGGCCTTTGTCAATGTACTTATTGTCGGTATTGTTATTGGTGTTTTCGTCTTTGGGCTACGATTTGCGCTCCAGTACAATACCGAGCGCGTCGAGATGCTGCAAGCCACACAGGTGGCTCAGTCTACGTCCCAGGCAGCAACAGCGGTGGCAACCCGGACTGCTGAGGCTGGTTTGAGTGCGACGGCTCAGGCGGAACAGACGACGTTGTTTGCGGGAGCGTCCGGCGTGGGAAATGTCGTCGGCAACGGCGGGAACTTGCGGAGCGAGCCGGTCATCGCGCCGGAGACGGTGCTGGGGCAGGTCTGCCCGGGCGACCAGGTAGCGATTCTGGAAGAACGGTCAGTCGGTACGGCTCCCTGGTATCGTATTCGTGTCGTTGAATTAGCAACGGCCCCCAATTGCCAACCGGCACGACGTATCCCCGTCGGCAACGAGGGCTGGATCAGTAGTACCTTGATCAGTCCGCCGGGTCCGGTGCCGGATGCCTGAAATGCAAGTTGCAGTATTTTGCTACAGGCTTTGCAAAGGCTGTAATATATCTGGGCATTCTGTTGACATATTGACTGTTGTGTATTAAACTATGCAACATCTCTCTTCATTTTTATATCCCGACTGATAATTGATGTCCTGATACCCCATAGTACATCATTCAGTAGCGTGCCGGTCCGGGCGCGCTGTGACGCACATGCCGGCATCCCGACATCATATGCAGTGATAGTTGTGCTATGCGATTAGTTGTTTCCTGTTTGCCAGAGGAAAAAGAAGGTGTGTAAGGAGGGTCTGATGTTATCGCCACGAGAATTTCGCGTTCCTGCGTTGATGCTGGCCGGCTCCGGCGCGGCCGAACAGATCGGCGCACACTGCCGGCAACGCGGCCTGAAGCGCGGCCTGATTGTCACCGACCAGATTATGCAGAAGATCGGCCTGGTTGAGAAGGTTGAAACGATCCTGGGGCAGCACGATATTACCAGTGTGGTTTATGCCGGGGTCAATAGTGAGCCGGTGGTAGAGTTTGTGCAGGAAGGTCTGAACCTCTACAAAGAAAACAACTGCGATTTTCTCCTGGCGGTTGGTGGTGGCAGTCCGATAGATACCGCCAAAGCGATTTCAGTGATGACAACTAATCCCGGCTCAATTGAGCAGTACAAGGGCATCGGCAAGATCGGCACTCCGGGCGCACCGCTGGTCGCCCTGCCCACGACCGCCGGCACCGGCAGTGAGGCAACCGTTTACACGGTGATTACCGACACCAAGACCGATGTGAAGATGCTGATCGGTAGCCCTCACCTGATGCCTGATATCGCCGTGGTTGATCCGCTGCTGACTTTCTCCTCGCCGCCCGGCGTGACCGCTGCAACCGGGGTGGATGCGCTGGTGCATGCGATTGAAGCCTATGTCTCGGTGAAGGCCCAGCCAATGGCGGATATCTTCTGCATTTCGGCAATTGAGCTGATTTCGCAGAATATTCGCCAGGCCTGGTCAAATGGGAATAACCAGGATGCGCGCGAGAAGGTTATGCTGGGGGCACTCCAGGCCGGCATCGCGTTTAGCAACTCCTCGGTGGCGTTGGTGCATGGCATGTCCCGCCCGATCGGGGCGTACTTCCATATTGCGCATGGTGTTTCTAATGCGGCGCTCCTGGGAGTGGTGACGGAGTTTAGTCTGATTGGTAACCCGGTGCGGTATGCCCATATCGCCAAAGCAATGGGCGAGCAGACCGATGGGTTGGCCTATATGGACGCGGCCGATCTGGCGGTGAAGGCGATCAACCGACTGATCAAGGACATCAAGGTGCCGTCGTTGCGGGAACTGGGTGTCGAGGAAGAGAAGTTGATGCGGCTCGCGCCCTCGATGGCGGATGCGGCTATCGACAGCGGCAGTCCGGCGAACAACCCTCGCAAGCCGACCAAGCAGGAGATCATTGAACTCTACAACCGCGCCTATAACGCGGCGTAGCGCAACTGGTTCAAAC
>CAKZQX010000875.1 GCA_937141995.1 uncultured Chloroflexaceae bacterium
CGGGTAGGTCGCCTCGGCCTCGTCAAAGCGCAGGTCGGCCAGGTAGGGCGCGATGGCGCAATCACCCGCGATATGCGCCGCCAGATCACTGAGGGTGCGCACCGGCACAATCGTCAACCCCTCGATCAGCGCCGCTTCGGGAGCATCCTCGTAGGGCACATAGACCGTCTCGATGCCGTTGGAGCGCGCGATAGCTACCATCGGCAACACGCCGTCGGTATGACGCAGCGTGCCGTCCAGCCCCAGTTCCCCGATAAAGATGGACTGGCTGACATTGCCTGCAATCTGCTCAGAGGAGAGCAGCAGCCCCACGGCAATCGGCAGATCGTAGGCGGGACCGGCCTTGCGCAGATCGCCCGGCGCGAGGTTAACGGTGATCCGCTTCATTGGAAAGGTCTGCCCACTGTTGCGAATGGCGGCGCGTACCCGCTCGCGGCTCTCCTGCACGGCGGTATCGCCCAACCCGACGACGGTAAAGGCGGGTAGTCCCTGCGCAATATCGACTTCAACCTCGACCAGGATACCCTCCAGCCCAATGACAGCGCAGCTATAAACTTTGGCGAGCATGCGAACTCCTCGTCGTTGTTTCTCGTTGGTATACTTCTCCCTACGACCGAGTATAGCATTCCGCGCGAACCAGAAGCGTACCGCTGCGCGCCCTGATGAACTTGTGACGACCAAGGAAGGGGCATCAAGCCATGTCTACAACGTTGATCTAGCTCCGGCGCTACGACTCGTCCAGCCGCTCGGTTGATTGCGCCTCCGTTGCAGCCGTCTCGGATTGAGTCTGCTCCGTCTTGGCGTGCTCTTCCCCTTCCGCGTCCAATCGCCGGGTTGCAGCCTGTTCCGCCCGCGTTTTCTCGATGCGTAGACGGTTCTTTTCCGACTCATTCGCCAGGGCATTATCAATCTCGGCTACCAACTCGGTATACACCATCTCCGAAATCACTCCATCTTTCACCAGATCTGTCACCATCACACGCTGGGCGCGCAGCCCTTCGCGCCAGGCATCATCAATTTCGGCGGCATGCAGTTCCGGCTGTTTGTCCAGCAGTTGATGCTGTGCCTCGGCACACTGTTCGATCCGGCGATCAAACTCGGCTGCCAGATGCTCCCAGGTCCGCGCGGCAATGACATTCTCCTGATAGAGTTCATGCACCCGGTTCCGTGCTGCCTGCGCCGCAATCAGTCGCCCATGCCGGCGCTCATACTCCACCCGCGACCGATCGCGCTCAATCAGCCCCTCGCGTCTCAGCAGAAACTGCATCGATGTGCCCTGCCCCAAGAGCGTAAACAGCACTACGCCAAAGGTCATCACTTGCAGCACATTCCCCTCGGCAAAGTCCTCAGTTGCCGTGAGTGGTAAACTCAGCGCCAGCGCCAGGCTGACCGCGCCGCGCAGCCCGCCCCAGACCAGGACGTTCTGATAAGGCCGCGACACATACTCCTGCCGCCAGTTAACCAACCGTGATAGACCGTACACGACCAGCGCACGGGTGCCAAGGGTCGCCACTACGGCCACAATGATCGGCCAGAGGTTGGTCAAAATACCGTTTTCGCCCAGAAAACTTACCTGTAGCCCAATTAATAAAAAGACCAGCGAGTTGACTACAAATGCGGCATACTCCCAGAAGTTGAACAGCACAATCCGCGTCGTTGGCGACATGCCGCGCGTGCCGACATTGCCATTCACCAGACCCGCGCCAACCACAGCCAGCACGCCACTGGCAGCCAGACGCTCGGCAATCAGGTAGGCTCCGAATGCCAGCACAGTGGTCAGCAGCGTCTCGATCAGGTAGTCATCAATCCGCGCAATCAACAGCGCAACCAGCCATCCCAGGACTAACCCGATGGCAATACCGCCCACCGAGACCAGCAAGAAATTAAAAATCCCCGCCAGAAACCCGCTATCGGCAACGGGCAGGGCACGCTCGCTTATGCCCACGACGGCCGCCAGCAACGTGAAGATAACCACCGCAGTTCCATCGTTAAAGAGACTCTCGCCCTCGACCAGAACCGAGAGCTGCCGGGGCGCGCCCAGCGACCGGAAGAGCGCGATAACCGCCACCGGGTCCGTCGCCGCAATCAACGCGCCAAACAGCAAGCCGCTCATAATCGGGATCTGCACGCCGACGGCGACAATTCCGCCGATCAGAAACGTCGTGAGCAACACTCCCGGAATTGCCAGTGTAAGAATGGGAAATAGCGTTGCGCGCAACCGCGAGAAATCCAGGTGAAACGCAGCCTCAAACACCAGCGGCGGGACAAACAGCGCCAGGATAAGATCATGGGTCAGGGTAATGTCAAGACCAATCGCTTCGGATGGAAAAAACGTCAGCAGTAGCCCGACAACCACCAGGGCAACCGTGTAGGGCAACCGGAGCGGGCGCACCGCAATGGCGACAATCGCCGCGATCACCAGCAGTTCAATAATACCTGTTTCTGTCGCAAGAAATCCTTCCAAGAATAAGTTCCTCCTTAACTTGCTTTCAATCACCCGCGTTACGCGACCACGAACCCGGAAGGCCATGTCGCCTCCGGTAGGGCGGAAGCTCCCTTTCTTTATTCACCAAAAAATCCACACGAAATGCAAATTTTTTGTGAAGATGTCCGGATCAAAGTCTCAACATTCATCAGCCGGTTTTCCGGTACCTCGGCCGGCAGCAGGTGGAAGCATGGCTCCCGCACTCCACAACCGGACTATTTTTCAAAGTTTATTTCATCAGGTCGGTTTGCGCCATCGCCGGCGAATTCTATGGCGAAGATTGATTACAGTATCGGTTTCATCGACGATCTCGCCGGTAATAACCTCCAGCACATCCTCCAGCGTAACAACCCCGGCAGTTCCACCAAATTCGTCCAGCACAACCATTAAATGTTTGCGCGTCTGTTGTATCAGTTCCAGCAGCCGGTCGGTCCGAATACTCTCGGGGACAAAATGCGCTTCGTGGGCCAGGGCAACTACGGGCTGATCATACTTTCCGGAAACCATCGCGGCGAGCAGTTCATTTTTGTAGACGATACCCCGTACATCATCAATCGACTCGCCGATGACGATAATGCGCGAGTGCTGCGACTCCAGAATATCCTCCCTGACCTCCTCCAGCGTGCTATCGGCATCAAGATAGGTCAGGTTGACCCGTGGCGTCAAAATATCATTGGCCGAGAGATCATTCAGGCGGAAGATACGCTGGATCATCTCCGACTCGTCACTCTCGATAATCCCCTCCTGCGAGCCGATATGTGCCAGCAAGCGGATCTCGGCCTCGTTGGTGGTGGCCGTGGAGTGCTGGCCTACCAGGGGCGCAGTCACCTGCTCGATGATCCAGACGAGAGGACGCATCAACCAGGTCAACAGCAACACGCTGCGCGCGGTGGCC
>CAKZQX010000876.1 GCA_937141995.1 uncultured Chloroflexaceae bacterium
CCGTAATGTCGGTAAACATTGCCAGCGCGCCCTGGTAGCGCCGCTCCTGGTCAAAAATCGGATTGGTACTGACCAGCGTCCATACTTCGGTGCCGTCTCTGCGCCGGAAGCAGAACTCATGCTGTTCGGTGATACCGCGCTTCCGCCGTTCAATGTTCTCACGAGCCACAGTATAATTCGCCTGGTGCATGAAAGCGGTCAATGGCTGACCCACCATCTCTTCGGTGGTACAGCCAAGCATATCGGCCATCTTCTGATTTACAAATGTGGTGATGCTGTTTTCATCGATCAGCCAGATACCCTCAGTGGCGGTTTCGACAATCCGGCGATAGCGTTCCTCACTCTCGCGCAACCGGGCTTCCGCCTGCTTGCGCTTGGCAATGTTCCGTACAACCACGCACAACATTCTGGTTGTGTCATAGGTAATGAGGTTGGCGCTGCTCTCCACATGCACCCGAGAGCGATCCTTGCGTATATATTGCATGTCTTCAATAAAATACCATCCGTGGTGAACTGCCATGCCAATATTAAAGTTAATCTCTTCGATTACAGGGTCGGCAATAATATCATAAATAGTCAGGTGTTGTAACTCCTCTGTCGTATAGCCAAGCAGGTGCTGAAAGGTCGGATTGGTTTCTATGATGCGCATTGTCTGCGTATCGAGCAGGAAAATCCCCTCGGCCACCTGCTCAACTACAGCCCGGTAGCGCTCCTGACTCGCGCGGAGTTGAAGCTCGGCGCGTTTCCGCCCGGTGATGTCACGGCCTTCCAGTAACAGCAGTAATACCGTGCCGGTGGCGTCTCGCAGCGGTTTGATCGAAAATTCAATAATCGCCGTCTGGGCACCGGCCCCGCGAATCTCGGCTTCATAGTGGAGGAAGGCAAAGGTTCCTGTGGCAGCTTCGGCAATAATGGCGCGTGTCATCTCCCGTTCTTCGGGTGATGTCTTCCAGAAATAGGTCTCCCAGATTGGCCGTCCGATTACATCTGCCGGTTGTAAGCCGCTAAACATCAGGGCCGAATGGTTGATCTTGAAAACTGTTCCGTCGGGATTGAGGAGGCCCATATGTTGAAAGGTCTGATCAAAGATCGCCTGAAAGCGCTGTTCGCTCTTGTGCAGGGCATCCTGGGCCTGCCGACGGGCAGTGACATCACGCCCAACCGAGAGGACCGCCGGGGCTTCCTGATACTGGATCGGGAGTGACGTCACTTCCAGGTAACGAATATGCCCATCGGGTCGCTGAATTTGATGCTCAAGCAGTGTGACGGACGGATTATCGATCGGATTGAATATCTGGTGTGAATTCGTTGGTAAACGGTTCAGATTAAAAAAATCACTGACGAAGTGTGTACCCTGTTGGTCCGGGGCTTTCATGCCGAGCATGCGCGCGCCACTCTCGTTGATAAACAGGATTTGCCCCGTCAGGTTGCTGACCATAATCATATCAGGAGAACACTCGACAAAGGCGCGGTAGCGCTCTTCACTCTCGCGTAGCGCCGTTTCTGCATGCCGGCGGTCGGTGATATCTCGTGATGCCGTTACCAGTTGGACCACACTGCCCTGGCTGTCGAGAATTGGCTGACTGAACGTTTCAAACCAGATATACTCACCTGATTTTTTGCGGATACGATAGGAGATACTGTTAACTGTTTTCCCCATAAGGGCATGCTGGTGCGAATTGCTCTGGATATTCGTAATATCATCAGGGTGAAACAGTTCATAGGCGTTCATGCCGACAAGTTCACTGGGTTTGTATCCCAACAGCCGTTCGCATGAAGGACTGAGGTAGAGAAAGTGACCGTCAGGATCATGCAGACAGACCAGGTCGCTGGTATATTCGGCCAGCAGGCGAAAGTATTTTGCAGACGGTTGTGTCACCGCGTCCATTGTCGGTTCTGTCGGGACATGTTCCCGCGGGATTGCATCGGTGTGTGCCACTGAAGTGGTCATCGCATCCCGGCGCGCAAGTTCGGCCTGGCTCTGCTGCAATGCCGTCGAGAGTTCCCCGCAGCGGGTCAGCGCCTGTTCTAACTGCTGGTTGGCGGCGGCGAGGGCGGCGGTGCGCTCGGCAAGTTGTTGTTCCAGGCGGGCCTGCTGTTGCGCCATATCGCTTTCCATTTTTTTGTGCCCGGTAATATCGCGGAGAACGGCGGCGAGTCCGGTTTGCTGCTCCTGAGTGAACTTGCTGACCACGGCTTCAATCGGAAACTCGGTTCCATCCCGGCGACGACCAGCGATCTCGTGGCGTTGTCCCATCTGCAGGTTTGTTGCGGCGGCCGCGACAAAGTGTTTTAGATGCTCCTGGTGGCGCTGTATAAAGCGTTCGGGGATTAGATGATCCAGGGTGTGTCCCAGGATCTCTTCCGCGCAGTAGCCAAAGATTGCCTCTGCGCCCCGGTTAAACTGGAGAATCGTTCCGGTTACATCGGTGATAATAATTGCGTCTGGTATGGTATCCAGAATGGCAGTAAACCTGTAACTGGTTGTTGGCATGTCTGTCATATTTTCTCCCGATGATGTCGTAACGACATAATGTTGGGGACGAAGATGGTGCTAGGCAATGGCAGTACTCTATACTTCATAGTGTGTACTTTTTCAGGCAGTGATACAATGAATAGTATGTCCGATACTATGAACGAGTTGGGCGCGGCTCGGATGAAGCTACTGTGCGTCCTGATTTCATTATAAAGCAGTTTCTTCGCTTATGTTATGCCGCATCATGCAGCGCAGTTTGTTCTGTATTGCGCTATTCTCGGTTTTCTATCCGTTGGCGCTGTTCTGGCCTCTCGTAGCATAATCTTGTAAAGGAGAAATTCTGATGGTTGATCCGCGTGTTACCAGGTTGGCCCAGGTTTTGGTACGCTATTCGCTCCAACTCCGGCCGGGTGATCTCTTCCGCATTAATGGCAATGCAGTGACCGCACCGTTGGTGCAGGAACTCTACCGCGAAGCGCTGGTGGCGGGGGCGCATCCATTTACGAATATTACACTGAGCGGGCTTGATGAGTTATTCTATCGGTATGGCAGTGATGAACAACTTGGCTATGTCGCGGACCTGAAGTATCAGGAGATCGAGCAGATCGATGCTACGATTACCCTGCTGGGTGATGAGAATACGCGCAGCTTGAGCGGCATTGATCCCCAGCGGATTACCCTGGCGCACAATGCCCGCCGCGATCTGCAGGCCCGAATGATCCAGCGTGCCGCCGAGGGTGGGTTGCGCTGGTGTGTCACGCAGTTTCCTACACAGGCCGGCGCTCAGGATGCGGATATGTCGCTGATGGAGTATGCCGATTTTGTCTACGGCGCGGGTCTGCTGGATCAGGCCGATCCGGTGGCCGCCTGGGAGAGCGTGTGTGCCGAGCAGCAGCGCCTTATC
>CAKZQX010000877.1 GCA_937141995.1 uncultured Chloroflexaceae bacterium
CAGATTATCCCGCAGGTAGGTGGCCGACTCAGCCGAACGCAGCACCAGGATGCCCGCCATAATGTAGGATTGCTGGTGCAACCCGGCAGCCCGTACATCCTGCATCCACTCCCGAAAGCGCTGCGGGTCGAAGAGCAACTGGGTCTGGATAAACTCCGCACCGGCTTCGATCTTCTTTTCCAGTCGTTTCACCTTCTCGATATTTGGGTTGGCAACTCCGCCGACAAAATAGTGCGGCGCGCCCTTGAGCGGCGTACCCGACTCGAAGCAGTGTTCATCCCGCATCTGGCGTAGCGTTTTGATCAGTCGGAAGGAGTTCAAATCGAGCACATTTTTTGTCTCGGGATGATCACCAACGCGGGGGTTATCACCGGTCATGCAGAGAAAATTACGGATACCCAGGGCTGCGCCGCTCAAGATATCGGCCTGGAGTGCCAGCCGGTTTCGGTTCTGGCAGGTGATCTGCACAATCGGCTCAATGCCCAGGTGCTCTAAAATAATCCCCCCACCGAGCGCCGACATACGCGCCGTCCCGCGCTGATTATCGGTCAGATTAATTGCATCGACCGAGTCGCGCATATTGCGGGCTAACTTCTCCAGGGTAGCGCGCCCGGTTCCTTTGGGCGGCGCAACTTCTCCGGTTACAACAATCTGGCCGGCCGCAAGACGGCGTTGAAGGGTACTGTAATACATAGATGCTCCGTGATGGATAAGCGAATTCCTGGTCGATTATCTGGTCCTACTATTGCACAATAGAGTGTAAAACGGATAACAGAGATTATGATACCATGGGTCGTTGTACACGTTACGCTTTAGTCATTCAGAGCCTGGGCCAGGTCGGTTATCAGATCTTCTGCATCCTCGATACCACATGCAAGACGCACGAGGTTGTTACGGATACCAACTGCCAACCGTTCTTCGGTGGTCAACTCGTAAAAGCTCATCAGCGCCGGCTGTTCTACCAGGCTCTCAGTCCCCCCCAGGCTGGGTGCAATATAAGGCAGGCGCAGCCGATCAATAAAGCGGCTGGTCGCCTCCAGATCGCCGTCCAACTCAAAGGAGACCACGCCCCCCCAGCCACGCATCTGCTCCATGGCGACGGCGTGATCAGGATGATCGGGGAGGGCCGGGTAATGCACCCGGGTAATGCGCGGATGTTCCCGAAGGAAGCGCGCCACCGTCAATCCATTGCTGTTATGCCGCTCCATGCGCAACGCAAAGGTTTTCAGTCCGCGCAGCAACAGGTAGGCACTGTGGGGATCACAGATCCCGCCCAGCATACCCTGCGACTCGCGCAGGGCACCGACAATGCCGGGCCGCCCGATAATCGCCCCGGCCAGTAGATCATTATGTCCACCCAGATATTTGGTTGCGCTGTGAATCACCAGGTCAACGCCATACTTCAGGGGCTGAATATTGTAGGGTGTGGCAAATGTGGCATCAATCATGGTTTTGACCCGCCGCTGCCGGGCGATACTCACCAGACGGGGCAGATCCAGCACCCGCAGGTAGGGATTGGTCGGCGACTCACTCACGATCAGGCGCGTTTCGGGCCGGATGGCCGCCTCAATCGCAGCGTAGTCGCAGGCCGGTACCACGGTGTGCTGTACACCGAGGCGGGCCAGCAGCGTGCGCACAAACTGGCGCGTGCGGCGGTAGCTGTCGTCCGTCACGACCAGATGACTGCCGGCCGGCAGCATCGCCAGCAGCACCGTCGTGACCGCATTCATGCCCGAGGCACATAGGAGCGCGGCAGTTTCCCGATCAGGGCCGCCTTCCAGGGCCGCCAGCCGCGCCTCAACCGTGCGCGCCGTCGGGTTACCATACCGGCCATACTCTTCCCGCGCAATGCGCCCTTCGTGGTAGTCGATCAACTCGGCGGTATTGGCAAAGGTGTAGGTCGCGGACTGCACAATTGGCGTCGTGATTGCATCGTGCGCACGACAGCGCGGCTCCCCGGCATGGACGGCCGCCGTTGAAGCGCCGACCTCCGAGGCATCCCTGACCCGGGCTTCGTGTGCTTCTTCCGGGATATCCGGCTGTCGTTCCGGCTCTAATGTCATGGAACATCCTCTCATCTCGTGCGATGAGAGGTGCGGTCACACAGGTGCCCTGGCACGGGCGGGGAAGACACATTCCTCTCATCTACCAGCGAACGCTGCCGGAGTTGGCACCTGACCCGGTCAAGTTCTGCGTTCTGGTATGGTGATTTCAAGTTCATTGCAGAACTGAAACCCCGGAACGTACAACTTTCCCATGGGGGTTGCCGCGGTTTCACAGGGCCGGTCCCTCCACCGCTCTGGATGAGTACATTTGCTGTTCAGCAAACCGATCAATTCGCTCCGGAGTATAGCATGGAGCTACCCGACTGTCAAAAGCGGCCACGGCGCACGCCCCGGACGCGCACACGCGCGTCCCTACACCAAACCTTCCGCCCGCCGGGTGTGGTATACTCTCGCTGATGCAACCCTATGCGATCAACAACCGGAACCACAACAATCGCCTGACCCAGATGCGCCGCTCCTGGCTGACGCATGCCGTCGTACCGCTGGCACTGGCGCTCCTGACATTGGCACTCTATCTCACCACACGCACGCAGGTGCATACCTTCGATGCCCTCTCCTACATCCGCGACGTGGACGAGCGCAGTGGCTTCTTTTTCCATCCGCATCACTTGCTCTACAGTCCGACCGGTTGGCTGTTCTGGCAGGGCTGGCGACTGTTAGGCTACGCCGGTAACTCGCAGGTGCCCCTGCAGGTGTTGAACAGTCTGGTAGGGGTGGGGTGCGGGGTGGGGCTCTACGCGCTGCTGCTACAACTCACGCAACGCTGGTGGGCCGCCGCCACCGCCGCCGGGTTGCTGCTGACAAACTTCGGCATGTGGTACTTCTCCGTCGAGGTTGAGGTCTACACGCTGGCGCTGGCCTGGCTGCTGGCAACTCTGGCACTGCTGATCCAGCAGGTACGTGCGCCACAACCGGCCACTGCACCGCTGATCGGGCTGACTATGGGCATGGCGGCGCTCTATCACCAGACTAACGGACTACTGGTGCCGATTGTTGGCCTGGCGCTGCTGTTGACCGCCACATCATGGCATACACGCCTGCGCCGGCTGCTGCAGACCGGCGTTGTTGCCGGGAGCGTGGTGGCGCTGGGCTACGCGCTGGCAGGCTTTGGCTACTATGGCTACCGCTCCCTGGGTGAGCAGTATCGGTGGATGTTTTTCTATGCCCAGACCGGCTGGTGGGGCCAGCCCACGCAAGACCGCCTGACCGACCTGCTGACCGGGTTAAACCATACGATTTCAATGCAGCAGGGCGGGTGGTTCTGGCCGGCGATTGCGGCCTTGCTGCTGCCCGGTCTGCCCGCGCTGATCCGGCGTATGCCGCGCCTGGTGGCGCTCTGCCTCGGCTGGCTGGCGGTGTATGGCAGCTTCTTCGCCTGGTGGGAAGGCGAGAATATCGAGTTCTGGATCGGCACGCTGCTGCCGCTCTGGGTGCTGGTGGGGATGAGCCTGGCCCAACTGGACAACCTCCCACGTCTGCGGCGGCTCGGCCCGGCCGGACTGCTCGTGCCGCTGCTGCTGGCGGCGCATAATTACCCGCTGGTCGCCGCGCGCGGCGATCCCACCCGCGACCTGCAGCGCCAACTGGTCGCCCAGGTGGAGCAACTGACGCTGCCCTCGGACCTGATCATCTCGTCGGGCGGGGTGATGGAGTTGTACCTGCCCTACTATGCCGACCGCATCAATGCGCGCACGCTCAACGGCATGATCTTTGAGGAGCAGGGCGATATCGAGCGCGCGCTGTCCCGGCTGCGGCGGGAGATTGACGCCAGCCTGCATGCCGGGCTGCAAATCGTGGTCAGCAGCGATGCGCTGGAGCTACCGCCGCATATCCGCCGACGCTACCCAATCACGCAGGCGCAACTGGATGCCTTCTGGCAGCCCTACCGCGCCGTGCTGCAGCCGGTTGTCATCCACGATGGGATTATCTATTTCTGGGCGATCCCGCCC
>CAKZQX010000878.1 GCA_937141995.1 uncultured Chloroflexaceae bacterium
CCCCGCGACTCTTCTCATAGATTGTCGGCGTTATGCCGTGGCGCGTGAGTGCCTGCGCTGCTGCCAGTCCGGCCGCTCCCGCGCCAATAATTGCTACCTGTGGCATAACTTTTCCTCTGTTTTATACCCATGCCAGTGTCGCATATACCAGTACCCTTCGTATACACAAGTTACGCCGTGGGTTCCCCCGATGCACCGATTTGCCTCCGGCAGGGCGGAAGATATCGTTTCTTTTTCACGAACATCCGGCTCGAAGAGCCGGATGTTCGTGAAAAAAGTAAGAAAAGTACCCTGCTGCCGCCGGCGAAGCCGGCCTTGCATCTGCTCAAACGCCTGGTTTGAGCACCCACCGCGTGACCCCTGTTGTTCACGCTGCAAATGCGGTTGTGAGCATCGTGTGTAGTTCCTGCTGATCGTCGCTGCCGTAGGGTCCAATCACCGCCAGGTGCAGCGCGTCCCGGTAGAGCAATCGCCGCGCAACCCGTAAAATATCCTCCCCGGTGACGGCTTCAACCTCGGTGACGACCCGCTCAATTGGGATGACCTCGTTGTAGCGAAGCTGGTGCGCTCCATTACGTGAAGCCACCGACCAGGTATCCTCCAGCGAGAGCAGAATGCCTCCCTTGACCTGCTCCTTCACCCGCGTCAGTTCCTCCTCGGTGACACCGTCGTTGAGGATATCGCGTAGAATATCGAGGATCGTGGTGATGCTATCCCGCAGCATTTCCGGCTCAACCCCACCATAAATGACCCACATGCCCGTTTCGGCCAGTTCGCTCTGGTATGACCCGACATGGTAGGCCAGGCCCAACTCCTCCCGCAGAACCTGAAACAGGCGTGAAGCCATACCTCCGCCGACGATGGTGTCAAGCACTTGTAGCGCGCGCCGGTCCGGGTCGCGGTAAGAGAGCGCCGGCACTCCCAGGCAGAAGTTGCCCTGCTCGGTCTGGCGTTGCAGCAGCGCAACATGGGGACCGGGCAGCGCCGGGCGAATGTCGTGGGTATGCGGCAGGCACGCTATCGCCGCGGGATCGGCCGGTTCGGGCAGCGTGCCGTTGGTTGGGTTGGCATCATGCCGGGCGAAGGCGGCATCCAGCGTGGCAACTACCTGGTCGGTACGCACATTGCCCGCTACCGAGATGACTAGATTCTCAGGACAGTAGTGTTTGTGCCAGAAGGTGAGCAGATCATCCCGGCTTAGCGCGCTGACCGACTCAGGACTCCCGGCGATATCGCGTCCCAGGGGCTGACTGCCCCACATCGCCTCCTGGAGTAGCGCATGCACCCACTCGCCGGGGGAGCCTTGCAGGCTGCGGATCTCTTCGATAATAACCCGGCGTTCCTTCTCCACCTCGCGCGGATCAAACAGCGGGCAGCAGAGCATCTCGGTCAGCACATGCACGGCCCGGTCAAAATGCATATCGGCGACCTTGGCCCAGTAGACGGTTGACTCGTAGGAGGTGGCCGCGTTCAGGATTCCGCCGACACCCTCAATCGCATCGGAGATGAGCATGGCATTGGGCAACTCACGGGTACCCTTAAAACACATATGCTCAATAAAGTGTGACGCGCCACTCAGTGTGGCGGGTTCATAGCAGGCGCCCACGCCCGTGAAATAGCCGATTGAGACCGAGTAGGTGTGGGGTAACTCTTCAATCAGCAGGCGGGGACCGGCTGGTAGCGTAATGACTCTGGACATGCAGTTCCCTTCTCATAGTGGTAACGGCGGTGACCATTGGCACAATCTTATGCAGATGCCGACCGGGATGGTGAGGGATGGTGACAAATATGCCAGGTTGGGCCGTTTTGATAAACATCGTTTTGTGGAATCTCCCTGCTACTATAGCATACATCTCTGCGATAGCACGTACGCGGTGGACGCACAAACCGGACGTTTGACCGGATGAGACGCAGACGTTTGAAGTTATTCTAAACGGAGTGAGGAATCTCGTGATGGGAGGAACGAGCGCCCGCACAGCGTTTACCTTAGAGACTGTCTGAAAAGCTGATGCGCGGCGGTCCCACGGCATGCCGGGTGCC
>CAKZQX010000879.1 GCA_937141995.1 uncultured Chloroflexaceae bacterium
TGACCTACCTGGTGCATCGCGCGCGGCGGGATATCCCGTTTCACTGGATTCTGCTGGCCTTCGGGCTTTTTATTATCACCTGTGGCGGTACTCATTTTATGTCCGTCTGGACCTTCTGGACACCGGTCTACTGGCTCTCCGGGAATGTCAAACTGGTGACGGCGGTAGCTTCGGTTGCCACGGCAGTGGCCTTCCCGCCACTGGTGCCGCGCATGCTCTCGCTGGTCAGTGCCGCCAAAATATCCCAGGAGCGTAAACAGCAACTGGAGCAGGCAAACAACGAGTTAGAGATCCTGTATCAAAAAATTATCGAAGTCGATGATCTAAAGACCCGCTTCTTCGCAAATGTCAGTCATGAACTGCGTACACCACTGACGCTGGTGCTGGGTTCGACGGAGCGTATGCTGGCCGCGCCGGAAGTCTCCCGCGAACAGCGCCACAATCTGGAGATGATTGATCGGAATGCGCGGTTGTTGCTCCAGCAGGTGAATGATCTGCTGGATGTGGCCCGCCTCGAGGCCGGGAAGATGGATCTGACCCGCAGCACGGTTGATCTGGCACAACTGCTGCGGGTTACTATGGCGCATTTTGATATCCAGGCCCAGGCAGATGGAATAACCTTTGTGGTAGAAGCTCCGGCCACCATGCAAGCGCAGGTTGATGCGGAGAAGATCCAGCGCGTGCTCTTCAATCTGCTCGCCAATGCCTTTAAATTTACGCCCGAAGGTGGTATAGTGCGCTCTGAGTTGCATGCTACTGCTTCCCAGGTAACTATCGTTGTTATGGACAGTGGTCCCGGCGTGCAACCGGAACTACGTACGGCCATTTTTGAACGCTTCCGCCAGAGTGATCGTAACGGCCTTTCCCGCGCCGGCGGCACCGGTCTGGGACTGTCGATTGCCAAGGAGTTTGTTGAGATGCATAACGGCTCAATTATGGTTGATAATGCGCCTACCGGCGGCGCCCGATTCCAGGTTGAACTGCCGCTCACTATACTGCCCGCCGGTACCGCAACCATAGTCGAGCCGGATGCTAGCAAGAGCGTGACCCGACTGCCCGAACCGGCACAGGCCGGCCTGTCGCCGCATACTGAACCGGAGATGGTCATGACCGCAGATCCCGAAGCGGCCCTGATATTGATTGTTGAAGATAACCCGGATATGCGCCGATTTATTGGCGAGGCGCTGGCGGGTACCTATCGGATTGCCACCGCTGCCGACGGCAATGCCGGACTGGCGCAGGCGCTGGCACTGACACCCGATCTGATTCTCAGCGATATTATGATGCCGACTATGAGCGGCATCCAACTGATGCAGGCGGTACGGTCGCACCCGGAACTGGCGGCGATCCCGCTGGTTCTGCTGACGGCGAAAGCCGATGAGCAACTGCAGGTTAAGATGCTCCAGAGTGGCGTGCAGGACTATCTGGTCAAGCCCTTCTCCCATGAGGAACTGCGCGCGCGCCTGGCAAACCTGATCGAAATGAAGCGCACGCGCGAGTTGCTCCAGCGAGAATTAGCCAGCCAGAACCACGATCTGGCAGACCTGGCGCATGAAGTAACCCTGCGCAAGCGCGAGTTGGAGCAGGCGCTACAGGAACAGGCGCGTCTCCACGAAGAGACAAAGCAGGCGCTACGTCTGCGTGATGAGTTTCTGGCGATTGCCTCCCACGAACTCAAAACGCCGCTGACCTCGCTGGTTGGAATTGCACAATTGCTGGCCCGGCGCTCGGCGGAACAGGATAGCCTGAGTGAGCGTGACCGGCGCGCAGTGCGCACAATCTTTGAGCAGGGCACGCGGCTGAACCAGATGATCGAAATGCTGTTCGATCTGGCGCGCATGGATCGAGGCCAGTTCGAGATCAAACCGATCCCGCTCGATCTGGTGGAGTTGATCCGGCGCGTGGTTGAAGAAACCCGGCCCACCCTGCAGCAGCATACGATAGAATTGCAGCAGCCGCAGGAGGCAATGATCGTTGCGGGTGATGCACTCCGACTGGAGCAGGTGTTGCATAACCTGATCGGCAATGCGGTCAAATATAGTCCTCAGGGTGGACTGATCCGGGTGACGCTGGAACAACAGGAAGCACTGGCCCGCATCACCGTGACCGACCATGGCATGGGCATCCCCGCCGAGGCACTATCACAACTCTTCCAGCGCTTTTATCGCGCGCCCAATATTTCGTATCATCACATCAGCGGCATGGGCGTCGGCCTCTACATTGTCCAGGAGATCATTCGGCATCATAACGGCTGGGTTGAGGTAACGAGCACCGAAGATGAGGGTACGACCTTTAGTATCCGGTTACCGCTACACACCACTATCCCGCCGACCCCGGAGGATACCGACCATGCGTCCCGTACATCCAGCAATAGGATGTAATTCGGTAATGTACATACGCTACGCGGCGGATGTCCAAACGGACCATTTGATCAGATGAAATGCAGGCGAATCGGGCTGTTCATTTCAATCACAGAAGGTACGCGGTCGGTTCCAAACAGGTGGTTGCCTGGACACCTGGCCGGATTCGCCGGCGGCAGGGTGGTACGTTATCGGAAGCAAACGATCCGTTTGAACACGCACCGCGTATGTCCTGTCAATCAAACACCCACTTTGCCCGCCTACCGCATACCTCGTGTAAATATCGGGTACAATGATTGCAACCAATCTGACGAAAGAGATCAAGTGACAGAAGTTACGCGGTCGCCATGCAAACCGGGCGTTTCACCCGATGGAAGCCCGTTTCGCCTGCGGCAGCATGGGACTGTTTTTCTTGTTCACACACCTCGTTGCACAATGTGCAACGAGGTGTGTGAACAAGGATGGTTGCTTCCACCCTGCCGCAGGCGGAACGGGCTTCCGGGTCAGTGACCGCGTAACTCCTGTCAAGTGAGCAGAGTATTGAGCACTGTGTTAATTATTGACGATGATCCCGGTATCCGCTTTATGTTGAGCGATCTACTGGAAGAGGCCGGATACCAGGTCGCCGATGCCGCGCATGGGCAGGAGGCGATAACCTACCTCAACACCAGCGAAGAACGTCCGTGTGTCATTCTGCTGGATCTCATGATGCCGATTATGAATGGCTGGCAGTTTCGTACGATCCAGCAGCAAGATCCGACATTTGCGGCGATCCCGGTGGTGGTACTCTCAGCGGTTGATGATATTAAGCAGGCAGCCGGATCAATCGGGGCCGAGGCGCTGATTGCCAAGCCGGTTGATTTTGATGCGCTGCTGGAAACGATTGCGACCTACTGCGCCTGATTGCCGGCTGCCTGCTCTTATGAGTTTTGCAAAATAACCCGGATATGCCATCCGGGGGTCCCGGCTGAAGCCGGTTGATGCCGTCCGGGGCAGCAAACCGCATTGCTCCTATTCGTCAGCATGCTGCTCGCTCCCATACGTGATTCACCAAAATGTCGGCTTCACCTGTATGAAAGCCTGACCCGGCTGAAACCGGGACCCTTGAGAGGCGCTGTCCGGATTTCATGTGGAACGTTCTCCCGAAGCGGTGGCATAAGCGCCTGCCGCTAAAACTCCCCTGCACCGGCACTTTCCCCTGATAAAACTGCGCCACAGGCTACCCCGTTATGCCTTCTCCGTCTCTAGACGGACCTCGCCTCCGACCAGCGAATGAGTTGCGCTCTGCAATTTGTCCAGCACGGTTTCGCGGGGCTTATACTGGTAAATAATGCAACTGCCCGATGGCATTGGGCGTCGAACTATGGGATACTGAGAATAGGGGTTACGGGTTACGGGTTACGGGTTATTAGGATGAACCGTTAATCCCTAACCGTTAACCGTTAACCCG
>CAKZQX010000880.1 GCA_937141995.1 uncultured Chloroflexaceae bacterium
GGGGTATCTGCTGGATGAATTCGATGTGGTGGTCACCTCCGCACCGGCAGCACAATCGGCTCCACACGCCGCCGCCAGAGCAGCGCCACCAGCAGTGCCAGCCCGCCCGCCAGCGCCGCGGTCATCAGGAGGGCATGCAGGCGGTAGACAAACCGGCTGTCGCTGTGGCGCATTGCCAGCATAATCGCCAGCAAGAGTAGCGTTGTCGGTAACCGCGCCCAGAAGGGAATACCCGCCGCCAGCAGCAGCAGGTACAACAGGCCAATCACCAGCCCGATTGCCAGGATCTGCGCCGGAACCAGCCAACCGGGCCGTTCCAGCCCGCGCCAGTCAGCGGTGAAGACTGCCAGCCCCAGTCGGCGCTCATTGCGGTTAACCTCATCCGGGCGAAAGGTCGGGCTCTCGAGACGCACAACATTCGCGCTCCAGCGCAGCCGATCCGCCGGCACCAGGAAGGCGTAACGCCGGGGCACCGCCGACTGCTCCATCGTCAGCATCACCTGATCATTAATCGTTATCGTCAGCGGCACGCTGTTCTGGCGTTCTTCCGGCCAGGGCGCGCTGACGGTCAGGCGGAGCGTATGCGCGCCGAGGCTCTGCGGTGGCAAATGGAGCGTACTGTCGCCATCGGTCCAGCGGAAGCTCTGCCCGGTTGCGGTCGTCTCACCGGGGTGAAAATCCTGCGCCAGCGGCCGCCCGACGCCACCGAGCGCAAACTGCTGCTCCGTCTGTAGCGGCCCACTCCGCAGAAACAGCCCGCTCAGCAGCAGCAAAAACCCCAGCAGCACAACCTGGCCGAGCGGCAAAGCACGCACCTGATGGATAGCGGGCAACCGACGTATGCGCGGTATATCTGTTGTAAAAAGTTGTTTCATAGTAAGTGATAAGTGATGAGTGATCAGCTTCTCAATGCTGATCACTCATCACTCCGTCCACGGTTCTCAGTTCTTTGTTCTCTCCGGAAGCCCGGC
Organism: uncultured Chloroflexaceae bacterium; assembly: GCA_937141995.1. Classification (GTDB taxonomy): domain Bacteria; phylum Chloroflexota; class Chloroflexia; order Chloroflexales; family Chloroflexaceae; genus CAKZQX01. Next base: position 972 of record CAKZQX010000880.1, read on the forward strand.
TATGATACGAGGCGGCAAGAACAGTGTCAAGTAATAGCATGGTTCAACCAGTATGCTATAATGCATCGTAGCTGCGATCTTGCGGACGCGAAAGATATACCCTCATGACGGCACGAGCAGCCACAGTTGATCGGGAAACGTATGCCCAGCAAACCCGGCAGACGCTCCAGGCGTTAAACACGATTGACGACACTAGCCTGGTGAGTCTGACCGGTCTGGGCCTCCCCGAAGTTCAGGCCATCAAGCAGGAGATCGCCGAGATCTTCCCGGCGTCGAATCTTCCCCTTTTTCTGCTCCAGGGGTTACTCCAGCTCAAGGACCGCACCCTGCCCCAGGAGCGCGTTGATGCCGACCTGCAGGTGCTCTTTCGCGGCACCCGGCAGATTGGCCTCTACAGCACGTTTCTGGCGGCGCCCGCCATGCTGCTGCATGGCTACCAGCAGTTGCTGACCCTGGCCGGGAAGAGTGTTGACAGCGCCTTCCCCAATGGTCCATGGCAATTCTACACCGAGTTTGGACTGCGCGAGGATACCGCTCGCCACGCCGTTGAGACGGTGGGCTTTCAGCAGCGCTTTGCCCGCACGAGTGACCTGAATGCCGCTACCTGCTGGGTCTATGCCGCGATCCTGACTCTGTTTGCCTATGATGATCTGCTGGCGAATGAGTGGCACGAGCGGGTGCTGCTGCGCGCGCTCGACCAGGCGCTGGAGCAGCATGTGATCCAGCAGGCCGGCCGCAAGTTGCCGCGCAACACCGAGGAGCGCACACAGTTCATTGCCGAACGGATCGCCGCGCTGCGCGAGAAGTATCACCTGCAAGGATTGGCGTCCGGGTGGGCGGCCCGGCGGCCCTACAGCGCGCCATCCGGCACACCGCCGCAGGCATACCCGGCCTACCGGCGTGCGCAGTTCCAGGCATACCTGGATCAGGCGCTCCAGCGGTTGCCGGCAGACCTGCGCACGGCGATGGAACAGATCTATGCGGAGCGGTGCCGGCATGATCTGCCCGCCTACCAGGAGCAGATGACCATCCTGAAGCGATTGCGCCCGGAAGTCTACCAGGAGCATCACGATCCCTTTGCGCTGGATATGGCCCGGGTTGCGCTGGTCAGCGGCGGGCACTACTTCCTGATCGATCTGTGTGACCGTGACCCGGATGGGCATCTCTTGCTCTTCCCGCACGATGGTGACGCGCAGAGTGCCGGTATTCCGCTGCCGCTGGAGCGGACGGAAGATGGTAGCCTGCGCGACCGCTATGGACGCACCGTAACGATTGATCGGGCCGGGCGGGTCTGCGCGGGAGATGACCGGCTGGGTCGCCTGCGCCCACCGCCGCTGACAACAATCAAAAGCCGGGTGGATGCCATCCTGCGCGCCGCGCGCCCCCAGAAGCCAACGCGCATCGCTGCAACAGAACAGCCTGATCTGCTGTTGACCGAGGTGCTGCGTGAACACCAGAATGAACTGCGCGCCCAACTAGATGCCGAAACCCAGAGAGCGCTGCATGAACTGGGCCATGCACCGATTATCTTAAACTGGGACCAGCACACGAACGCGCAGCCGCTCCGCGATATTCGCAATACCCGACGCGGCTGTGGCGATCATGCGCTGACGCTGGTGCGCACCAATCGCAGCATGGTTTTCGATATGTCGCATGTCTTCTTTGATGGCATGTGGGGCATGGCGCTGGCCGAGATGATCACCGGCTTTGCCACAGCGCTGCACCCGGCGGTTGAGGGGAGCCAGGCGGAACGCAGCAGCGCCGGTGTACCGCTGACCCTCACTACCACGCCCGAATTTTTGGAAATCGCCCGATCAACGGTCGCCGCCAGTCCGGTTGAGGTGTCGGCGGAGACTACCATCGCTACGGGGGTGATGCAGGATATGGGTAAGCTGCGCCGCCGTCTGGCCGCGATCAAGCTGGAACTGACAGTCAATGATCTGCTGCTGCTGACCCGCAGTGTTCACGCTGCCGGCTACACCCCCGGCGCAACCGCCCGCAAAACGCTTGACGCGATTGCCCGCCTGGAGAATGGCTGGGATCTGCGCGAGCGGATCGAGCAGTATTGGGAAGAGGAGCGTACCATCAATCCGGCACTGCTGATCCCGATGGATGCCGGCGCCGTTGATCCGCGTCTGCGGCTCTACCCGGCGACCTTCCGCAACCCGCTGCCCGGCCTGCTGCCCCGGCTCACACTGTGTGATGATATCGTGCAAACCCTGCGTCGCCGGACGAATGATCCGGCGCGCCAGGAGTTTACCGAGGAGCGGCGCGCGCTCTACAGCGAACTCAAGGCCTACGGTATGCTGCTGCAAACGCTGCGGCAGGTGACGATGCGCGGTGAGAGTTTTGCCACGGCTGCGCTACGGCTGTTGAGCCATCTGCCGGGGCCGATGCAGCACATCATGGATCTGGTACCGCAGAAGATCGATATTCTCAACGAGATTATCAAGGGCCGGGAGGTCTTTTCCAATGTGGGGCCGGTGGCGAGCGACGCTTCGCTGACCCGCTTTGCCAGCTCGCGCGATGATGGCGAGACTAAACTGCTGGTATGGGGCTTTATGACCGATGCCGCCGGGCAACTCCAGATTACGCTACGCGATTTCCGCCCGCATGTGGCGGATCTGGTACACCTGGAGCAGACTCAACTGGCGCAGGCGTTAACCCAGGATTATCTGGATGCGTATGCCGCCAGTGTTGAACTCCTGGTCCGCCGCATCCAGCGGATCTTCGCCTATAAGTGACACGACTTAATTCACACGAGTTACGCGGTGGGCGATCAAACCGGGCGTTTCACCCAGTGAACGGCAGAATCGCCTGCGGCAGCATGGTACACTTTTTTCTTTTTCACAAAAATGTTGCACAAAGTGCAACATTTTTGTGAAAAAGAATGGGATCTTCCGCCCTGCCGGAGGCGAATCGGGCCATGTGTCCAGGCAGATGCCTGGTTTGAAACCGACCGCGTAACTCCTGTTAATTCACGGGAGTCCCGGCTTCAGCCGGTGGGATGCCTGCCGGGGTCGCAGCATCCTGCCGGGAACGCCTGGTCCGGCTGAAGCCGGGACTCCTGAGCGGCGATGTCTGGATTTAACATTCAACGTTCAGCAGCCGGTCCTGCTGCTGGAAAACTGCCTGATGGTTCTTTGTGCTGCAATCGAGGTTTGAATTAACTATGACTGACCGCCGAACCGTCTCCAAACTGGGTACATACAAAGTGGGCGAACTGCTGGGCAGTGGAGGCATGGCCAGCGTCTACAAAGGGTACGACACCGTCAACAAGCGCGATGTTGCGATTAAAGTGTTAAGCATTAACGAGCAGACCGCCGACTTCGTAAAACGCTTCAAGCGGGAAGTCAAAGTGGTCAAGAGCCTGCGCCATCCCAATATCGTCCAGTTCTACGACGTTGGCGAAGAAGACGATACCATCTACATGGTGCAG
>CAKZQX010000881.1 GCA_937141995.1 uncultured Chloroflexaceae bacterium
TGATACGCTCTACCCCTGGATGACCGTGGCAGCAAATGTGGGGTATGGGCTCAAGCGACGCGGCGTGTCCCGGGCCGCGCGGCGCGAGCGGGTGGCGCACTACCTGGAGATAGTAGGGCTGGAGCGCTTTGCCGAATCACTGCCGCATCAACTCTCCGGCGGGATGAAGCAGCGGGTGGCGATTGCGCGTGCCCTGGCGAATGAACCGGCGCTGCTGCTGATGGATGAGCCGTTTGGCGCGCTTGATGCGCAAACCCGGCTGATCATGCAGGAGTTCCTGCTGCGGGTCTGGCGTGAAACCCACACGAGTATGCTGCTGGTGACGCATGATGTCTCGGAGGCGGTGTTTCTGGGGCAGCGCATCTATCTGCTCTCGTCCAATCCGGGCCGGGTCAGGACGGAACTGGCAGTACCGTTGCCGGAGGATCGAGACTACACCGCGAAGCGCACGCCGATCTTTCAGGAGATGGAAATCCGGTTAGAGCGCCTGCTACGCGAAGAGAGCCTGAAGCAGGAGCCGGCTGCATGAGGGAACCGAAGAACTGAGAACGAAAGAACTCAGAACCGGGAACTGAGAACTACTATTGCAGTAAAATATGTTACTCTGAGTGGAGTAAAGTAGCTTCTGGAGCAAATTATGTAAGATGATTTATTATTTTAACAGTATACCATCGTGGTGAAAAGTACAAACCTATACGAACAGAACATCAAGATCTTGATGCGATGACGCTTTCTGGTTTTTATTTTCTGTTTCGCAGTTCTTCGTTCGCAGTTCTCGGTCCTTTGCGCACTCCTCGGCCTGCTATTCCTATGGGAATAGGCGGGCTATAACTGTTTCCCCACAATTGCCTCTGCATTCTTTGTGAAGACTTGTGCAAAGTATCCAAACCTGACCTGGTGTATCCTGTTGAATTTGCCATATTGAGTATCCGGCACAGAGCGATTATTATTGCATGAACAGGTATTACTCCAGCTATGCTTACCGAAAAACAGTGACTATGCTCCCAGATATCCTCTGCAGAGTGAATTACCGTAGCAGATAATTACCGATTTCGGTGAGCCCAGGTAGGCATACATCAAACCGTCGGAGTGTACCTGTTTGTAGACCACATTATACACGAAAGGAGGAATCCCCCCCAATCCCATCGCAGCCTCGTCTGGTTCAACCATGAATTCTGATAAGTGACGAAGGAGCATCACTGCTCGACACATTCGTCAAAAACCGGTACCGCATCTTGTTGTGTTGAGAGGACCACAATGAAAAGAACATCCCGCGTAGGATCTGTTCCCGTTTCCCACCCTGTTCGTGGGACGCAGTATGTCAGACTGTTGCCGATTTTGCTGCTGCTGTTCGCCATGGTCTTGAGTGCCTGTGGTGGTGGACCGGCAGCCCCCGCAGAAGAACCAACCACAGAAACCGCTGTCGAAGAAGCTACTCCCGCAGAGGAGATGGAAGCTACTCCCGCAGAGGAGATGGAAGCTACTCCCGCAGAGGAGATGGAGGCCACTCCGGAGGAGATGGAAGCCACTCCGGAGGAGATGGAAGCTACTCCCGCAGAGGAGGGCAGCACCGCCCCCGATGAGGAAGCGGCCGCTGCGAGCGGCGAGCCGATCAAGGTCGGCGTGTTGCACTCCCTCAGTGGTACGATGGCGATCAGCGAGGTCTCCGTCAAGGATGCCACACTGCTGGCAATCGAGGAGATCAACGCTGCCGGTGGTGTGCTGGGGCGACCGCTTGAACCGGTGATTGAAGATGGCGCGAGTGACTGGCCTACCTTTGCAGAAAAGGCGCGCAAGCTGATTGAGCAGGACGAAGTGCCGGTGGTGTTTGGCTGCTGGACCAGCGCCAGCCGCAAGGCCGTGCTGCCGGTCTTTGAGGAACTCAACGGCTTGCTCTTCTACCCGGTGCAGTATGAGGGACTGGAGCAGTCGCCCAATATCTTCTACACCGGCGCGGAGCCGTCGCAGCAGATTGTGCCGGGCGTAGAATACCTGATGGAGCAGGGCTATACCAATATTTATCTGCTGGGGTCGGACTATGTCTTCCCACGTACGGCCAACCAGATTATCCAGGCGCAGCTTGCTGCCAATGGTGGTACCGTAGCGGGTGAGGAATATGTCCCGCTGGGTGGCACCGAGTTCAGCACGATTATCAGCAAGATCCAGGCCGCGCAACCGGATGCGATTTTCAATACGCTGAACGGTGACAGCAATGTGGCCTTCTTCAAGCAGTTCAAGGACGCCGGGTTTACCCCCAACGATATTCCGGTGATGTCGGTGAGTGTGGCGGAAGAAGAAGTACGCGGGATCGGACCGGAGAATATCGCCGGGCATCTGACCGCCTGGAACTACTATCAGACCACCGATACGCCGGAGAATGACGCCTTTGTTGCGGCGTACAAGGCCGCCTACGGCGAGGACCGGGTCACGGCGGACCCGATTGAGGCCGGCTACTTTGGGGTCTACCTCTGGAAGGCGATGGTTGAAGCCGCCGGAACAACGGACGTGGATGCGGTGCGTGAGGCCGCCCAGAGCGGCGAGATCGAATTTGCGGCACCCGGTGGTATGGTACAGGTTGATGGTGATACGCAGCATACCTGGAAGACTGTCCGCATCGGCGAGGTCCAGGCGGACGGGCTGATCCAGGAGATATCGAGTTCGGATGGGCCAATCGAGCCGGACCCCTTCCTGACGCAGTATGATTGGGCGGAAGGATTGAGCACGGGCAGCTAGCCGGCACGATCAAGGTAAGTTCAACCTCCCGTGGGGCAGACTGCCCCACGGGAGGTTTGTGGCTGAGAATATAACATACGGTTGCACGGAGTCCCGGCTTATGAACGTTGAGAAATAGCCCGAATATGCCATCCGGGAGTCCCGGCTTTAGCCGGTTGAATCCTTGCCGGCACAGCGGCATACTCGCGGGAAAGCCTGAGCCGGCTGAAGCCGGGACTCCTATGGGAAGAACAAACAAACACAGGACAAAGAACAAACGTCAGAGCTTATCAGGATGCAACCAAGCTTTTTGTTTTGTGCTTCTTTGTTCTTTGTTCTCTATATCTGACTGCTAAATCCATCAAAATGCAGGTAAACAGAAAGAGTATACCAGTATGAGTCTCTGGTTAATGCAGGCATTTAATGGCTTGAGTCTTGGATCTATCTTGCTGATGATTTCGCTGGGGCTGGCATTTGCCTTCGGGCTGATGAATGTAATTAACATGGCCCACGGTGAGTTGATTATGGTGGGCGCGTATGTCACCTATGTGTTTCAAAATCTGCTGGCCGTGCCGCTGGGTGGCACTGAACTGGGGCTCTGGTTTATCCTGGCGATTCCGGCGGCGTTTCTCTTTACCGCACTGGTCGGCGCGCTGCTGGAAGTCGGGTTGATCCGCTTCCTGTATGGGCGGCCGCTGGATACGCTGCTGGCAACCTGGGGCGTGGGTTTGGTCCTGCAGCAGGCGGCGCGCAGCATCTTTGGCGCACCGAATGTGCAGGTTGTCAGTCCCGCCTGGCTGAATGGTGGTCTGACACTTATGCCGGGGTTGCTGCTGCCCTACAAGCGGCTCTTTATCATTGGACTGGTGATTGTGGTGGTTGGCGCGATCTACTGGCATTTGAACGGTACCTCCAGCGGGCGACGCATTCGGGCAGCGATGCAGAACCGTGAGATGGCCGCTTCGCTGGGCGTGGCTACGCGGCGGGTGGATATGTTTACCTTTGCGCTGGGGGCCGGACTGGCCGGGATCGCCGGAAGCGCACTGACACTGATCGGACCGATTGGTCCGGCGCTCGGTACCTACTACATTGTGGACGCCTTTATGGTGGTGGTGCTGGGCGGTGTGGGTCGCCTGCCGGGGACGATTGTCGCCGCGCTGACAATTGGGATTATGAACACGCTCCTGGAACTGGGGACGACCGCAACGCTAGGCAAGGTGCTGGTGCTGGTGCTGATTATTGCTTTCTTGCAGTGGCGACCATCGGGCATTCTCGCGCTGCGCACGCGCTAAGGAGACAGAGTATGCAAGAGAAACAGCTTACCGTTAAGCCAATGCCTGTCCAGATTACGGCGGGTGCGCTGCTACGGCAGTGGGGGCCGTTTGTGCTGGTTGCGTTCCTGCTGCTGGTCGTTGCGCCGCTAACACTGTCGGAGTTTCGGCTGAGCCTGATGGGGCGCTTCCTGACCTTTGGCATGGTCGCCATGAGCCTGAGCCTGATCTGGGGATATGGCGGGATGCTCTGCCTGGGGCAGGGGTTGTTCTTCGCGCTGGGAGCCTACGCGATGGGCATGTACCTCAAGTTGGAGGCATCCGGGGAGAGTCTGCCCGACTTTATGCTCTGGAGCGGCGTGCGCGAGTTGCCCTGGTTCTGGGTACCGTTTCAATCGCCGCTCGTGGCGATTCTGGCGGCCATT
>CAKZQX010000882.1 GCA_937141995.1 uncultured Chloroflexaceae bacterium
GTCTGGCAATGTTACATGGAAGGCGCGCCGGTTGCATGCAGCGAGCCGATTATTACCGGACTCATCTTCCTCCTGCTGATCCCGGCACTCGGTTGGAAAAGTCTGCCCGGATTTCTCGTTGCGATGGCCCTGCTCATCCCCCCGGCGGCCTTTTACTTTATGCTGGCTCCCTCCTGGGCGGCGCTGATTCTCCTGCTGCTCCCACCGCTGGCCTATCTGCTTCTCGATCGCTGGTTGCCTCAGGTATTGGCTGCCGGATAAGCGCGGGGATGTGATAGCAATGCGCAAAATTTGCCCGCCACACTGTTGTGTGCTATACTATTCGTCGGCGTGTATTCCCCGCCAAATACACACATCCCCTGATTGTACCGCGTCCTGCCGATGCCGGTCATCGGTGCGTGTACAGCGCGATGGGGGTGGAGGAGCAATCAATTTGCTAGGAGAAAAAGGAGTTATTGAGACGTATGACTCAGGCTGTACCAAGAGCACCACGGATAGTTTCCGTTAAAGCCCTCCTGGAGGCAGGCTCGCACTTTGGGCACCAGACGAAGCGCTGGAACCCTAAGATGCGCCCGTTTATCTTCACGGCCCGGAATGGTATTCATATTATCGATCTGCAGAAGACCATCTCCGGCCTCACCAACGCCTATAATTTTGTGGCCGATACGGTTGCCGGCGGTCAAAAGATCCTCTTCGTCGGAACGAAAAAACAGGCGCAGGAAGCGGTTGAGGAAGAAGCATCACGCGCGAATCAACTCTACATTACCCAGCGCTGGTTAGGTGGCACGTTAACCAACTTTGTCACTATTCGGCGGCGGTTGCGCCATCTGGCCGATCTGGAAGCGCAACGTGACCGGGGCGATTTTGCGCGCCTGACCAAGGCGGAGGGTATGAAACTGGAAGACCAGATTGGTAAGTTGAATCGGGTCTTCGGTGGGCTTAAAACCATGGATCGTCTGCCGGGTGCCCTGTTTGTGATCGATCCGCACAAAGAAGAACTGGCTGTGCGCGAGGCGCGCAAACTGGGCATACCGGTTGTGGCAATGGTCGATACAAACTGCGATCCGGATCTGATCGACTATATTATTCCCTGCAATGATGATGCCATTCGAGGTATCCGGTTGATGACCGGAAAAATTGCCGATGCGGCGATTGAGGGTGTCAACCGGCGCGAAGCGGCGCATGAAGATTATGCCGGGTCCGGTAACGGTCAGGGATAGTCGCAGCAGGCAGAAACGTGGATGCAACGGCGGCCACACGGTCGCCGTTGTGTACGGATGTCTAAAGACAGGTGTACACCTGTGTTAATACGGTGTGAGTGCGCTGGCGTATCTTGATGCGATTGCGGTGTGCTTGTGAAATGCTATATATGCAGCAGATTTTAGTGATGATAGGAGTGCAATAGTGGCGGTGACAACCGGGATGGTCAAAGAACTGCGTGAACGTACCGGCGCAGGGATTAAGGAGTGTAAAGATACGCTCACACAGACTGATGGGGATATGGATCAGGCCATCGCAATCCTGCGTGAGAAGGGATTGGCGCGGGCGGATAAGAAGCAGAGCCGGGTAGCCAATGAGGGGCGCGTGGCGATCTATGAGCATCCGGGCTCGAAGTTGGTAGCTATTGTCGAGGTAAACTGCGAAACTGACTTTGTTGCGCGTACCGATGACTTTATCAGCCTCTCGCGTGAACTGGCGCTCCATGTTGCGGCGGCCAACCCGCGTTATGTGACGGTTGATGAAGTACCGGCTGCCGAAATTGAGGAGAGTGGTACCGCTGCCGAGAAGTTTTATGAGGAGCATGTGCTGCTGGCTCAGCCCTTTGTGAAGAACCCATCGGTGACGATCCAGGAGAAGATTAAGGAAGGTATCGCCAAACTGGGCGAGAATATCGTTGTGCGCCGTTTTGCGCGCTTTGAAGTTGGAAGCTGACCGGTATACCACTATGGACAAACCAAAGTACCAGCGAGTGCTGATCAAACTGAGCGGTGAATCATTGCACAGCGGGGAGAGCGAATGCCTGGACCCGGAGATGCTGGACTTTCTGGCACGGGAGATTCGGCAGGTTGTCCAGCATGGCGTTGAGGTTGCCGTGGTTATTGGTGGTGGTAATATCTGGCGCGGTCACGAAGCGATTGCCCGCGGGATGGATGCCGCGCAGTCTCACTACATGGGGATGTTGGCAACAATTATTAATGCATTGGCGATGCAAGACTCGCTGGAGCGTTGCGGTATCCACACCCGGGCGATGACGGCAATCAAGATGGATGAAGTCGCCGAACCCTACATCCGCCGGCGGGCCACACGCCATCTCGAAAAGGGACGCGTGACCATCCTGGCGGCCGGGACGGGCAATCCGTACTTTACCACCGACTCGGCGGCGGCACTGCGCGCGGCGGAGATCCACGCAGAGGTCATCCTGATGGCAAAGAATGGCGTTGATGGGGTGTATACGGCTGATCCCCGGCGTGACCCCACGGCGACGCGCTTTGATCATCTGACCTATATGGATGCCCTGAGCCGTGGGTTGACCGTGATGGATAGCACTGCGCTGACCTTCTGTATGGATAATAACCTCCCGATCATTGTGTTTAATGCGCAAGAATCAGGTATCATTGAGCGCATTGTTATGGGTGAGCAGGTCGGTACGCTGGTGAGCAATCGAGGAGGATATGATGGAAAATGATGTGCTGCATGAAGCCGAAAACCATATGAAAAAGGCGGTTGAGGCACTCAGGTATCAACTAAGCACAATTCGGACGGGACGGGCATCACCCGGGCTGGTAGAGCATCTCCCGGTTGAGGCGTACGAAACTACGATGCCGCTGAACCAGCTTGCGGGTGTGAATGTGCCCGAAGCGCGTCTGATTGTGATCCAGCCGTATGATGCCGGCACCTTACGCTCGATTGAGAAGGCAATTCAACATTCGGATCTGGGGTTGAATCCCAATAATGATGGGCGGGTTATTCGCCTGAGCATACCCCCGCTGACTGAGGAGCGCCGCCGGGAACTGGTTAAACTGGTGCGTACGCGCGTTGAGGAGGTCAAGGTATCCCTGCGCAATCATCGGCGTGACGCGATTAACGATCTGCGCCAATTTGAGAGTGAGAAGCTGATCAGCGAAGATGATCTGCATCGTACTCAGGATAAGTTGCAGGAGTTGACCGACCGCTACAGCAAAGAATTGGATCGGGCAGGTGCGGAAAAAGAGGCCGAGGTGATGGAGGTCTGACGGACGCTGTCGGGAATACAGTTTCCGGGTTGTTTCGGCAAGAGCCTGTCAGACATAAATGACGACTGAGAGGACGGTAATGACAGTGCAAGGCGCTTCCAGCGGTCAACGTATGCCACAACATGTTGCGATCATTATGGATGGGAATGGTCGCTGGGCGCGTCAGCGAGGGTTGCCGCGACTGGCCGGGCATCGCGCCGGTACTGAGAACATTCGGAGTATTGTCACCACCTGTGTCGATCTGCATGTACCCTGCCTCACGCTCTATGCGTTTTCTACTGAGAATTGGAGCCGCCCCTCCCGCGAAGTACAGGGATTAATGGCAATTCTGAGTGATTTTATTGACCGTGAGACACGGTCGCTGCATGAGCAGGGCGTGCATTTACGCCACCTGGGTAGTCTTGAGGGTATCAGCGAGTATCTCAAGCGCAAGGTGCAGTATGCGGTTGATCTGACACGCGACAATACCCGGCTCACGCTGGCAATTGCGTTTAACTATGGCGGGCGGATGGATATTGTGAATGCTGTGCAGACCCTGGTAGCCCAAGGGTTGCCCCCCGATGCGATTACTGAGCAGGCAATTTCAGCCAATCTCGCTACTGGCGGTCTCCCTGATCCGGATCTGGTGATCCGTACCAGCGGCGAGTGGCGTCTGTCGAACTTCTTGATCTGGCAGGCCGCCTACAGCGAGTATTGGTCAACCCCCGTGCTCTGGCCGGATTTTCGCCCCGAACATTTCCGCCAGGCGATTGATGAATATGCAAGGCGCGAACGCCGGTTTGGCGGGCTCGGTGAGTAGCAGCAGTTCTCTGGTCAAACGAGTTAGTAGCGCGCTGGTTCTCCTGGTTCTGATTGTGGGGATTGTCTACTGGGGAGTCTGGCCGGTTGTTTTGCTGACCGTCGGCGTTATCGTGGTTGCTCTGCTGGAGTATTCCAATGCGCTGCGGCAGGCCGGGTTTCATCCGCGCCCGATTGTCGGGGTTGCGTCAGGGTTGCTGCTGTGCGGCGCGGCGGTGGGACGGCCCTATGTCTCATTTGACATAACCGGCATGGCGCTGGCATCAAGTGTGTTGCTGGCATTAATTGCCGAGTTACCCCGGCATGATCGGCAGGGCAGTCTGCCCGGGTGGGCCTTGACGTTTGCCGGTGCCTGCTATATCAGTTGGCTTTTAAGTCACTATATTCTCCTTCGCGCTCTTGATATGCCTTCACTTCGTGCCGGTTGGCTGGTCGATCTTCAGATCCCGCCGGGGGCCGCCTGGGTCTACACCGTGTTGGCGATCACCTGGTTCCAGGATGCGGCGGCCCTGCTGGTGGGGCGAACCTGGGGGCAACACCGGATGGCACCCTACCTCAGTCCCAAGAAGAGTTGGGAAGGGGCGGCCGGTGGGTTTGGTGCTTCGGTGCTGGCGGCACTGCTGGCGGTGCCCCTGCTGGGTTTGCCTATCGGGTATGCCGGCGCAACATTGCTGGGGATTGTCGGCGGGATTGCCGGTCCCGTGGGTGATCTGGCGGAGTCATTTATTAAGCGCCAGATCGGCGTAAAGGATGCCAGTAATATTATCCCCGGGCATGGCGGTGTGCTTGACCGTGCCGACAGTATGCTGTTTACCGCGCCCGTCCTCTACTACCTGGTCGTATTGTTGACAGCCCCTTTGCAATAAGGTACACTACCAATCGTATGAATGAAGGCGGGTGCGAACGCCCGCCTTTCTTTTATATTTAGTGATCATTTGACGATCGTGGAACAGTTGAATGACCTGGAATATACCGGCGGGTTTCAAGGTTATTCGCGCTAACCAGATCAATACGTTGGAGTGATCCTCTATGGAACAAACGCTGATTACAATTGTTGCCTTTATCCTCATGCTAGGTGTGCTGGTATTCGTCCACGAGTTGGGGCATTTTGTGGTCGCACGCTGGATGGGCATCCGGGTGGAGGAGTTTGGGATTGGGTATCCCCCCCGCGCAGTTACGTTGTTTGAGCGCGATGGGGTCAAATATACGTTGAACTGGCTGCCGCTTGGCGGCTTTGTGCGTTTTGGCGGAGAAGATAATTCGCTGTATGGAACGGGGAGTTTATCGGCGGCGTCGCCCTGGCGCAAGATACCGGTGATGCTGGCCGGGCCGCTCATGAATTTCTTCCTGGCTGTCGTGATCTTTGTGTTGCTGTTTGCTACGGTTGGGGTGCCCACACCAACCGGGAACCAGTATATCAGTAATGTGATCGAAGGTACTCCCGCTGCTGTCGCCGGGTTGCAGGCCGACGATGTTCTGATTAGCCTGAATGGGCAATCGGTGTATCAGGAAGGTGCGGTTGACGCGGAAGATCCTATCCGCCGTATCGCCGAGACGAACCGGGGCGAGGCGATCCCGGCAGTGGTCGAACGTGATGGTGAGCGGATCGAGTTGATGGTGACGCCCGGCCCATGGGAAACTGAAGACGGACAGCAGTTTGATTCCGGTCTGGGTATTCAGTATGGCCCGCAACTGGAAGATGTCTCCGTTAGCCCCCCAGAAGCGCTGGTCGTTGGTGTGACGTACACCGGTGATATATTGGGGCGCATGCTGGGGGCGCTTTCTTCTCTGGTTGGTGGGCTGCTTGGCCTGACTGATTCGCCGGCGGCGGCGGGTGGTGTGGCCGGTCCGGTGGGGATTGCGCGGGCGACCGGTGAGGTGATTGATCAGGGCGGTCTGCTGGCATTCTGGCGCTGGATGGCAGTGCTGAGTCTGATGCTGTTTGTCATGAATCTTCTGCCTATTCCCGCGCTGGACGGGAGCCACATTATGTTCTCACTGGTCGAGTGGGTGCGCGGTGGTAAGAAGATCCCGCCCGAAAAGGAAGCTCTGGTCCACGCCATCGGGTTTGCCGCACTGATGGGTCTGATGCTGCTGGTCACGGTAAACGATGTGATTAATGCCATCCAGGGTAACTCGGTGCTGGGAGGCGGTTAATAATGCCGATTATTCGCGCCAGTGAAGTGGCTGAGTATGTCTACTGTGCGCGGGCCTGGTGGTTGCGGCGCGTGGCTGGTTTGGAACCGACCGGCCGGCCGCGCCGCGACCGGGGTGTGGTGGCGCATGCCCGGCATGGTCGTGCGGTTCAGGCCAGTGGTACGCTGCTGGCGCTGGGTGGGCTGCTGCTGCTGCTGGCCCTGTTGCTCCTTGCTGGTGCGTTGCGGCAGGCGGGAAGTTAGTTCCGGCCTGCCAGTAATGTTTCCCCGATGATTGCTGCGCTGATCCTCTTCTGCCTTGCCGTTTTGCTGCTCCTGTACGCGCTCCGGCTCCGTCGTCAAACCGGTATACCCTGGACACGGGTCGTTGCCGGGGATACGCATGGCTGGCGACCGCTGGAACGGCCGCTCTTCGCGCGCCGCTATGGGCTGACGGGTAAACCGGACTATCTGCTGCACCTGGCGCGGGCCTGTGTGCCGGTCGAGGTTAAGCCCACGCGCCGCGCCGCGTATCCCTACGATTCGGATCTGATGCAACTGGTGGCCTACTGCCTGCTGGTGGAGGAGACGACCGGACGACCACCGCCCTACGGGTTGTTGCGCTATGCCGATGCTACCTTTCGAGTGGACTACACGCCCGCAGTGCGCGCCGAGTTGCTGGTGATCCTGGAGGATATGCGCGCTGACCTGGAAGCCGCTGATTGTCCCCGCAGCCATGACGAGCCGCGGCGGTGTGCCGGGTGTGGCTTCTTCGATATGTGTGAAGATGCGCTGGTTGACGAAACAGGATAGAATGGTATCATGCTGACACGGGCTGACGTTATTGCCGAAATTGAGGAGCATCTCGCAGGTTCGCTGAGCGCTGCGGCGCTGGCGGCGTGGGCGTTCGACCGTTTTTATGCCCATGATATGGGTGAGGAAGAGTTTAGCGAGAAAGATGCCGAAGTTATTGCAGCAGTGCTCGACGAGCTTATGTTTGCTGATAATGCCGCTTTCGCTCTGGATGAGCCGGCACTGCGGACATTGATAACCCGGCTACAGTAGAGATGAAGATACGCCAACATCCACGCATGCGTGATATTCTGAAGGGTGATGAGGTTTATTCCTATCCCCAGCACCTCTTTGCCCGAGTTGATGAGGTGTTTCCGGCGGCTGTCTGCGTGAAGGTAGGCATCCTGTCAGTGAATGGGCATATGGAGATGATTATCTCACCGCAGCTCTGGCGTGCTGATGATATTGAGAATCTCAGTGTCTGCCGCTACTGTGGGAGCCGCGAGGAGCTTGAGGTTGAACTGGGAACGGGTATTCCGTTTCGTACCTGTCACCGCTGCCGCGAAATTTTCACGCATGAGCATAACTGCAATCGCTGTGATAATCACAACCACAAAATGCTTCCGGATGAGTAAGATCGGGTTCTAACACGCGCCTGTGTAATCGATATGCGGAGTATCTCCATCTGGGGGGATGGGTAGGCACGACTGCAAGTCGCACGGAGGCCGGATGCTTTGAACATGTATCCGGATATCGATTCTCAGAGACTGTCTGAAAAGCTGATGCGCGTCGGTCCCACGGCATGCGGGGTGCCCTGCGACACCGGACAGCGCCCCAGGCGTCCCGGCGTCAGCCGGTTCCGGCCACACCCCGGCTGACGCCGGGACTCCCGCGCCGGGGCCGTCGCCCCATGACCCAATACCGTTCACATAGCAGAACCTGTGCGGTAGCCTGACAAACCGGGTGGTTGCTCCGCTAC
>CAKZQX010000883.1 GCA_937141995.1 uncultured Chloroflexaceae bacterium
TGCCGGTGATGTTTGCCCTGGGCACGGCGCTGGCGGTTGATCCGCTGCTGCTGATGGTCCCGGCAGCGATTGCGGCCTCCTGCGCGTTTATGCTGCCGGTGGCAACGCCGCCCAACGCAATTGTCTTTGGCAGCAACTATGTCACCATCCCGCAGATGGCGCGCGCCGGTCTGTGGCTCAATATCGGCAGTATTATCCTGGTGACGGCGATCGGCTACTTCCTGCTGCCGCTGATCTGGGGGCTGTAAAGCCGTAGCATCCGGCATCTCTCAATCTCCACTTGCTCAAGGGGGCGCGGCAGGCTGCGTCCCCTTCTCCAGGGAAACTATTTTCTTCACACTATTCTTCTCCTTCGATAGATGGCACGCTTCTTGCACGGCGCAGGTGTAGATGCACCGGTTCGATCCCGACCGAACCGGATAATGTGTGTTGGTGCGGAGTAACGCCTTGTAACGCGTGATTTTGAGAGATGAGTTCTGGAGCACACAAGGAGAAACTGCATGAAACGACTGTTTGGATTGCCGCCGGTTCTGCTTCTAGGCATGCTGCTGGTGAGCGCCTGTAGTTCGCCCCGCCCGCCCGTCGTTGGTGATGCCGTTGCGACGCCGGCAGAGGGTATACCGGCAGCGGATGAAACCCCCGGATCAGTGGCAGTGCCACTGATTCAAGGATCGTCAGCAGGTGAAGCACCCCCTATGGCTGAGGGAACGCCGCTCCCAACCAACTCTCCCGTTACCCTTGACGGCACGCCAATTCCGGATATTGTCAGCACCGTTGAACTGGGGGACGGGGCAACGCCCGATGGGCTGATGATCGACGAACCTGCTCCCGCAGAAACGGAGAGTACGCCCATATCCACCGAGATTGAGGTGCTGCCGACAGAGACAACGACCGTTACGAGCACGGCGACGGTGCCCGCGACCGGCACCGTCACAGATGCAACGGAGAACACCATTATGGGCCTGGTGACAGCCGATGGCCGATTTGTAACGCTGGTAAATGCGCTGCGTGCTTCCGACCTGGCCGAAACACTCGCGGCGTCCGGGCCATATACCTTTTTTGCGCCCACTGATGATGCCTTTGCCGCGCTGCCGGAAGGGACACTGCAACAACTGCTGGAGAACCCTGATCTGCTTGGCGACATCCTGTTCTATCATGCGGCAAATGAGGCACTGACCGTCGAGGAGCTTGCCGGGATGGACGAGATCCTGGCCTTGCAGGGTAGCACGATTCGTGTCGGCAGTGACGGCGATACGATTATCCTCAACGATCAGGTCCGGATTAGCGAGCCGGGTATCGAAACTGAGAATGGAATTATCCATGTGATTGATGGGGTGCTACTGCCGCCGCAGGTTGAATTGCCCGACAGTCAGTCGGCGTTACGCTAAGATCCGGTCATCCCGGCTCTGGAGTGTGGTCGCCATGCTGTCGCGTAGTTGCTGCACTCCAAATCGTCTCCGGCCCCGATCCCCCCGATGTTTATCGTATCTTCAGATCCGGTTATAATTGGGCCACCGGGGTGCATACAGATCGCGTCAGGGCATACAGCCGGCCGGCCGGTGTCCGGGCGTTCCCCTTGACTGTAGCGCTCCCGGCAGGCCGCCGATGGTAGGCGGTCTGGTAGCGTTAGCGCTGGAGAGAAAAAGGAGGAACTGCATGAAGCGAATGTTCGGACTGCTGCTGGTGCTGGTGATGGGTGGGTTGCTGGTGAGCGCCTGTAGCTCGCCGCGCCCGTCGGGTGAAGGTGGAGGGACCGATACGCCATCCGGCATTCCCCCGGCCGCAGATACAACGCCGATGCCCGCGACAACGCCGGAGCCCGGCGCACCCCCCGCCGAGGGAGCTACCGCTGAAGCCGAGGGGACGGCCGCACCGGCTATGTCGCCCGTTTCCATCGATAATACGCCAGTTCCGGACATTGTCAGCACGGTTGCGCCCGCCGAGGTGGAGCCGCCCGTGATCGAGGAGTCGGGGCCGGTTGAGACGCCGGAGGGTGCCGAGATGGAGACGACACCGACGGTCGCGCCGTAAAACCGGTTTCGCTGAGACTCTACGAGGGATGTGCAACGGATTGCTGCCGTTATGCATTCCTCTTTTTTTACGGAGTTGCCTGGTCCCTACCTTGGAAGACCTCGGAAGGAGGATAGCGCCTCCGGCAGGGTGAAGCAGAGAAAAGTACCATGCTGCCGCAGGCGAAGACTGCTTTCTGGTCCGGCACCTGACCGGCACAGGTCACACCGCGTACGTCCTGTTTTTGAGATGAGTTATGCGGTCACTCGTTTGGAAGCGGATACCGCCTCCGGCAGGGTGGAAGATCTCTAGTCTTGTTCACAAAAATTCACGACGTGAATTTTTGTGAACAAGATAAAACGAGTACCATGCTGCCGCAGGCGAAATATGCCGTTATCGAGAGCAAACGGTCTGTTTGAACGCGCACCGTGTGCGTCGTGTTTTTAAGAGACGGTCTGAAACGGGTTGGTCATGGGGCAATACCGTTCAAATAACCGGGCTTACCTGGTTCCTGACCTGGAAGCGGATACCGCCTCCGGCAGGGTGGAAGTAACCATCCTTTTTTCACAAAACATTTTCACAAAGTGAAAATGTTTTTGTGAAAAAAGATAAAAATGTACCATGCTGCCGCAGGCGAAGCGGGCCGTTCATCCAGGCACATGCCTGATTTGAACGCGCACCGTGTGCGTCGTGTTTTTAAGAGACGGTCTGAAACGGGTTGG
>CAKZQX010000884.1 GCA_937141995.1 uncultured Chloroflexaceae bacterium
CACGAGTTACGCGGTTGCTCACCCAAAAGGAAATTTCGCCTCCGGCAGGGCGGAACCGACCTTTCTTTTCCCCGAACATTTGGCTCAAGGAGCCAAATGTTCGGGGAAAAGAAAAAAGAAGTACCATGCTGCCGCAGGCGAATCTGACTTCCATCTTGCCAAACGTGCAGTTTGAAGGCCCACCGCGTAACTCCTGCAATTTACAGACTATCTACGCGATCAGACACCGGCTCAATTGTGGCGCGTACCAGGTCATTCGGCAGATTCGCGGGCATGAGTGTGCGCAGCGCTCCCGGCACAACCTCAAACGTTCCCGGTGTCTGACCAAAATTCTCCCCATCGATCTGCATCGGCAGAGCGGGATGCGCCGTCACCTTAATGGTGCGGGCACGGTAATATTCTATGTCGGGATTGGGCAGATGCACATAACGTTGTGCCAGGATTGACAGCGCATGGTAGAGCGCGCTGATAACATTATCGCCCTTGATAACACAGACATCGAGCATGCCATCGTCAATCTGGGCGCGATGAGTAATGCGCACGACCCCGCCATAAAGCTGGCTGTTACCGATCACAACCATCAGCACGCGCCGCTTCACCGTCTTTCCATCGAGTTGTAGCAGCAAACGTGCTCCGCGAAACTGCAGTGCCAGGCGGAACCCGCGCAGCACAAAAGCCAGCATGCCCAGACGACGCTTCTCGGTAAATTGGACCTGGGCCGTGACGGCCGCGTCAAGTCCAATCCCGGTCATCAGCAGGAAATAGCGCCCATTGGCGCAACCCAGATCAATGGTGCGTGTCTGCGCATCAAGCAGGGCGATGGCGGCGGCCTGCGGCTGGAGCGGCAGCTTCAACTCACGGATCCAGACATTGGTGGTGCCGAGCGGAAGTGCCCCCAGTGCCGTTAGGCTGCCGACCACTCCATTGCCGACCATCCCATTGATGACCTCGTTGATGGTCCCATCACCGCCGGCAGCCAGTACTACCTCGTGCTGCTGTTCAACTGCCATCCGCGCCAGGCGGGTGGCATCATCCGGCCCACTGGTTGGTTGCAAGTCAACCTCCCACCCACGTTCTCGCCAGACATCTGCAGCGGCTTGCATCTGCTGTTCCGGCGACTCGGTCTGACCGGCCGTCGGGTTAAAAATAATCGTTGCATGCATAACAATCACATCCTTGCGGAGCCTTGATAAATTCCTCTCCCATGTTCTGGTGTACTGGAAGGGTGCGCTACCGATGCCATTCTGCGTAACTGGTTCAGTATACCATGGTTGTTCGGGGCATATGCTGATATAATCTACAATCACGCTGAGTGCGTGAGCAGCGTCTTGCTGCCTGGCGGGTGCGCTCCTACGCGCTATGCAGCATGAATTCGGAGGAACGTGTTATGCCGTCCAGGAAACCTAAGACCGCCGTTGTGATCATTCCACCGGAAACGGTCTGGCCGCCGATCCAGTCGATCCGGCAGCAGCACGACCGGCAGGTGCGGCGCTGGATGCCGCATATCACGCTGCTCTACCCATTTCGGCCCCGCGAAGCATTTGCGACGGTCGCGCCTGCACTGGAACAGGTCTGTACGGGTATGAAGCCGTTCCCGGTAACGCTGGCGCAGTTTTACAGCTTTTCGCAAGCGCGGGGGCGTTATACCCTCTGGCTGGCCCCCGAACCGGCAGCGCCATTGGTAGAACTGCAGACCGCGCTCTGGCAGGTGGTTCCCGACTGCGATGATACCCGGCGCTTCCGGCATGGCTTTACTCCGCACCTGAGCGTCGGCCAGGTCCACGGACACGATACGATGTCACGCCTGGTTGCCGCTTTACAAAACGACTGGAGCCCGGTACAGTTCACTGTAATGGATGTCTGTCTGATCTGGCGGAATGATCCACCCGATGATATCTTTCGGGTAGCACAACGGCTGCCGCTGGGATCGGTTTGAAGTGGCGAGGGAAGTTGTGGCAGGAAAGCATGTGCTGGTGACGGGAGCAACGGGGTATGTTGGCGGGCGACTGGTGCCGCGTCTGCTGGAAGCGGGGCATCGTGTGCGCTGTATGACGCGTGATACCGCGCGGTTGCAGGGGCGCGCGTGGCAGGGACAGGTTGAACTGGCGGCGGGGGATGTGTTGCACCCCGAAACGCTGCCTTCGGCGATGGCCGGGATCGAGGTTGCCTACTATCTGATCCATAGCATGGGTGGCGGGCAAGGCTTCCACGAGCGTGATCTGGTTGCGGCCCGCAACTTTGCCCAGGCTGCGCAGGACGCGG
>CAKZQX010000885.1 GCA_937141995.1 uncultured Chloroflexaceae bacterium
ATCCAGGAGAAGATTGGTCGCTGGAAGCAGTTGCAGCGTCTGGCCGAGGAGCAGCAGATCTTCGAGCGCTACCGCTACTTCCGCATTGAGTACCACAATGTCACCAAGACGCAGAAACTGGCGATTGTTGTCGTGTCCAACCCGCCGGTCAACGCGCTGAACGAGCGTTCGCTGGACGAGTTGAACACGCTGCTGGATCATCTCTCGCGCCGCGAGGATATCGCCGCGCTGGTCTTTACGGGTGACGGCGCGAAGAGCTTTGTGGCCGGTGCCGATATTCGCCAGTTCCTGGAGGAGATTCACACGGTTGAGGATGCGATTGCGCTGCCCAATAACGCGCACCTGGCCTTCCGCAAGATTGAGCGGATGAACAAGCCCTGTATCGCGGCGATCAACGGTGTGGCGTTTGGTGGTGGACTTGAGTTTGCCATGTCCTGCCACTACCGCATCGCCGATCCGACCGCCGAGTTCGGCCAACCGGAGGTCAACCTGCGCCTGCTGCCGGGTTATGGTGGCACGCAGCGCCTGCCGCGCCTGCTCTTCTCGCGCCGGGGTGATGCCGGGTTGATGAAGGCGCTGATGATGATTATGGGTGGACGCAGCATCACGGCCGACCGCGCCTACGAGATTGGTCTGGTTGATCGGGTGACCCACGGGAGCCAGGATGCGCTCTCGCTGGCATCACAGATGATCCGCGAGTATGTGCGGGTCAAGAGCGATGGTCACCTCGAAGCACCTGCACCCGGTGAGGGTACGAATGGCTTTGTGGAAGATAACAGCGATCCGCGCTCGTTCTTCTCGGCCTTCCACGACCCGACCCTTGACGAGGGGCTCTGGCCGGCCCTGCCGGAAGCCTTTAAGCAGCGCAAGGAACTGACTACCGAGTGGGAAAAGCCGCAGGCGCAGTTTGTTGAGCAGCATCTCGATACAGTGCTCAAGCACCCGATGATCGAGCGCATCATCAAGCAGTCTGAGGGTGCGGGCCGCCGCAAGACGGTTGACCGGATTGTCGAGGCGATCCGCTATGGCTATATGCATGGTCTGGCACAGGGTCTGGAGCGCGAGGCCCGTCTGTTCGCCGAAGCGGTGGTCGATCCGGAGGGCGGTAAGAAGGGTATCCAGGACTTCATGGATAAGAAGAGCGCGCCGCTGCCCACCCGCCGCCGTATTTCGCTGACCAAGGAAGAGGAGCAGCGTCTGATCGACGAGGGCTACCTGCTGCCGATTGGCGCGCCGTTCTTCCCCGGCGTGACGACAATTCCGGTGGCGCAGTATGCCTGGGCCGCTATCCGCGATGAGCAGACCGGCGCGGCGCTGCATGGCGATCCCAAGGATGTTGAGAAAGAGATCATCATCCCGGTGGAGAAGCCCGGGGCCACGCAGGTGCAGCTCTACATTCTCGCCAGCGAGGTCAACTTTAACGACATTTGGGCGATTACGGGTGTGCCGGTGTCGCTCTTCGATGATCATGACCGTGACTGGCACGTCACCGGGAGCGGTGGTATCGGACTGGTTGTCTCGATGGGCGAGGAAGTGCGGCGCGAGGGCCGCCTCAAGGTAGGCGACCTGGTGACGATCTACTCCGGCCAGAGCGATCTGCTCTCCCCGATGCAGGGGCTCGACCCGATGGCGGCGGACTTTGTAATTCAGGGCTACCAGACCCCGGATGCCTCGCACGAGCAGTTTATGCTGGCGCAAGCGCCGCAGTGCCTGCCGCTGCCGCCCGACCTGACGCTGGAGGCGGCCGGAAGCTACATCCTCAACCTGGGTACGGTCTACCGTGGACTCTTCACCACACTGAAGGTCCAGGGTGGTCGCCGGATCTTTATCGAGGGTGCAGCGACGGGTACT
>CAKZQX010000886.1 GCA_937141995.1 uncultured Chloroflexaceae bacterium
TTCTTACACCGGCTCCTCCAACCTGCGCGCCATCGAACTGGCCGAGAAACTAAGCACGCTGACCTATCCGGCGATCAATACCTTCTTCTTCACCAGCGGTGGGGCCGAGTCAACCGAGAGTTCAATCAAGACGGCGAGCTTCTACTGGAAAGCGCGCGGCAAACCGGACAAAGTCAAGATTATCTCGCGCAAGTATGCCTACCATGGTGTGACCCTGGCGGCGATGAGCGCCACCGGAATGGCGGCCTACTGGCCCATGTTTGAGCCGCGTGTGCCCAACTTCCTGCATATCGAGTCGCCCTACCCCTACTACTTCAAAGGTGGCGATGCGCAGACCAGCCCCGGCGTTGCGGCGGCAAACCTGCTGGAAGAGGCGATCCTGCGCGAGGGCCCGGACACCGTGGCCGGGTTTATGGCCGAGCCGATCCAGGGCGCGGGTGGGGTGATCATTCCTCAGGACGACTATTTCTCGCGCATCCGCGCGATCTGCGATAAGTATGATGTGCTGCTGATTAGTGACGAGGTTATCACCGGCTTCGGACGCACCGGGCGCTGGTTTGGCCTGGAGCACTGGGGCGTCGAACCGGACATTATCCAGTTTGCCAAAGGTATCACCAGTGGCTACATTCCCCTCGGCGGGATTGGCGTGTCGGACGCAATCCACGAGGTCATTAACACCGTGCCCCCGGAGCAGCGCTGGATGCATGCCTTCACCTACTCCGGGCATCCTACCTGTTGTGCCGTCGCCCTGGCAAACATCAAGATTATCGAGGATGAAGGTCTGGTGCAGCGCGCCGCCGAGATGGGCCAGTACCTGCTGGAGCGCCTGCGCACGCTGGAGCGCCTGGATGCCGTGGGGGAAGTACGCGGCAAGGGCATCATTGCCGCCGTCGAGATTGTCGCGGACAAGGCCAACCGGCAGGAGTTCCCGGCGTCGGCGGGGGTGGGCAAGCGCATCTACAAAGAGATGCTCAAGCGCGGCCTCTTTACCCGCGTGCGCGGTGATGTCATCTGTATTGCGCCCCCGCTGGTGACAACCGCCGACCAGTTCGATCGCATCGTGGAGATCATCCGCGAGGCAATACCGGCAGCGTTGAGCGGTTAGATCTGCAGGTGACAGGAACGGCATCTGACTGGAACCACGAAGAACACGAAGAACACGAAGTAGCGAAATGGATGCGGTTCATATAGTGGTGAGAAGATCGTGTCGGCTTAAGAGCTTCGTGGTAAATGCTACAGGGTGGAAGAACCCGGAGCTTTTTCACAAAATGTTGCTCTCAGAGCAACATTTTGTGAAAAAGCTCAAGAAGTACCATGCTGCCGCAGGCGCAACCGGCGTTTGGGTCCGGCATCGGGCCGGAATAGACCGTACCGCGTAACTCGTGTTGTTTAGAATGCCCCGCCGTAGATTCCACCACACAACCGACATTACATCTTGAGATCATTCGCCTACCGTGCTAGAATACACAGCAGTACCCGAAAGAATGAGCAACTATTTACCGAAATGTCAGAACTAAAAGATAAACTCATCCTTGTGGTTGATGATGAAGTGCGCATGGTCAACTTTATGCGGATGAACCTGGAGTTGGAGGGCGCGCGCGTCAGTAGTGCTACCAACGGCCGCGAGGCACTGGATCGCGCCCGCGAAGATATGCCCGATGTAGTATTGCTTGACATAATGATGCCGGGGATGGATGGCTTTGAGACGCTGCGGCGGTTACGCCAGTTTTCCCAGGTGCCGGTGCTGATCCTGACGGCCAAGGATGAAGAGGAAGACCGGGTGCGCGGGCTGGAACTGGGCGCTGATGACTATATCGGCAAGCCCTTCAGCCACCGCGAACTGGTCAGCCGTATCCGCGCTGTGCTGCGGCGGCATTACACCGCTCCCCCGATCCCGCAAACGCTGGTCAAGGTTGATGACCGGCTCCAGATTGATTTTGCCCGCCGCGAGGTGCTGGTTGCGGGTGAGCGGGTCAACCTGCGTCCCACCGAGTATCGCCTGCTCTATCATCTGGTGCAGAATGCCGGATATGTGCAGACGCACGAGATGCTGCTGACAAAAGTTTGGGGACCGGAGTATCGGGACGAGAGCCACTACCTGCGGCTCTACATCACCTACCTGCGGCAGAAGATCGAGCAAGATCCGGCGCACCCCAAGTATATTCTGACCGAGCGCGGCGTGGGGTATCGCTTTATTGACTTTGAAAATCAGGCCGGGTAAAACTCAGGGCTGTTCTTCAACCAGGCTCAACATATCCTGGCGCAGCCGCTGCAACCGCTGCGTCATCCCTTCGGGGCGTACTTGCAGATCCTCTCGCACCTCGCTGATCTGCATACGAAACTCGCCAATCGGTCCCTTATCCTGCTCGGTACTCAAGGCATACGCCTGGTCCAGCGATACCCGGACGGTGATTAGTATCCGCTCAACCTCGTTCAGTTCGTTCACCTGGAGCGCATCATCCGCATCGGCCAGTTGTGCCGCCGCGCGCATCAGATAGTAGGCACTCCAGACCCGTCGCAGTTCGGCGCGCAGATCGAGGATCTCCTGGCTGAGAATGCGTTCGTCGGGGAGGGGTGGTGTCGGCAAAATGGAAGTTGGCGTAAGCGTGGGAAGCGGAGCCAATGTTGCCGAGGCAGGCGTCGCTGTCAGTGGCAGCAGCAAAACAGACTGCTGGCGCGCCAGTAGCGCGGCCTGAATAAGCAGGCTAAGCACTACGGCTGCCAGCGCAGTCACAACAAACGGAAGCGTGGACTTGAGTCGCGCATGCCGTGACGCTCCAGTTGATGCCGAGCGGTCGGGCGGGTCGGGCTGAGCTGCAGGCACGATGCAGTTGACCTTAAATCTCGTTCGCTAAGAGGATGGCCTGCGCAATCTCCTTCATTGATTTGCGTGTATTCATTGAGAGTTGCTGAATCTTCCGAAATGCCTCAGCCTCTTTCAGCCCCTGCGAGTCCATCAAGACACCCTTGGCACGCTCGACCAGCTTGCGCGTGTCCAGCGTCTCCTTCAGATCCTTGATTTCCTTATCCATCTCCAGGAATTCCTGGTAGCGGGCCAGGGCAATCTCAATTGCGGGGAGCAGTTCCGCGTCACGGAACGGTTTCACAACATAGTTAACAACCCCGGCTTCACGCGCCCGCTCCACAAGCTCACGATCAGAATAGGCCGTTAACAGCAATACCGGCGCAATTTTTTCTTCGGTTAACACCTTGGCTGCCTGAATACCATCGAGTTTGGGCATCTTGATGTCCATCAACACCAGATCAGGCCGCAGTTCGCGTGCCAGGTGGATAACGCTGGTGCCATCGCCTGCTTCGCCGACGACCAGGTACCCCAGGCCAATTAATGTTTCTTTGAGGTTCATACGAATGAGCGACTCATCATCCGCAATCACCAGACGTACTTGTGCCATCGTGACACTTCCTTAAATATGGCGGCTAAATCCTATACGAGCACCCGAAGTATAGCATGCCGATCAGTGACGGTCAACATTCGTGGCGATAATGGCGACTGGTGACTGGTAGCTGGCGATGGGGTCGAGGGTGGAAAGCGTGCATTTATGGCCGCGAGCCGCAGCTACGAACTGGTACGGCATACGGTATCGCAGGGCAAAGGGAAACCGTGAACCGTGTCGAGTGAAGGTTGAACGGTTCACGGTATGGTACTATCCGTAACGTGCGGCATACGGACTACCGACTACGGATTACGGACGACAGATTACGGACTACGGACTACGTGTGCGCGGCCAGGGCCGCCTCACGATCCGGGTGGATCGTGAACAGCGTATCAAAGCGGCTCTTGCGAAATATATCCGCAATGGGTGGTTGGAGACCACACAGAACCAACGCGCCACCCTGTCGTTTCACTTCCTTGTGATTGGTCAACAGCATACGCAGGGCCAGGCTGGCCACAAACTCAGTATTGCTCATATCGACCAGCGTCGTACCTTTGTGGGCTGTCACGGCTTCCCCAAACTTCTTCTCTACCGCTGAAACGCCGACTGCGTCGAGGCGCTGGGGGAGTTCGATCACCAGGATATTACCAATCTGCTCTGATTTCACACCCAAGACCCCTTTCTGGTGTAGGAACGTATCCTGAACTTCGTATCAAGTAAGGAATATAACCCATGCTGCGTTGTATGCTGCCAGGATACGGGTTCTGGCTTCCATACGCAGTTCTCTCTGTTGCGAGATATTATAGCATGCCCATCGTACTTATGCCGGTAACATTGCCCGACTGACAATCAATAAGGTCATATCATCAGCCTGTGGCGCACCGGCCACGTAGGTTTCAACTGCCTGCACAATCATTTCGAGCAAGTCTTTAGCGGAAGCCCCGGCATGCGCGTGCAACACGGTCAGCAGGCGCTCATCGCCATAGGGTTCATCCGCCATATTCATTGCCTCAGTAATGCCGTCGCTAAAGCCGACAAATGTCTCACCGGCGGTCAGCGTTGTCTGCGCGGTGGCATAGGTCTGCTGGCTCATAACACCCAGTGGTAGATTAGCCGCTTCTAATTCTCGGATGGCACTACCGTCCCTGCTGACAATCAGCGGGGGATTATGCCCCGCGTTGGTATAACTCAACTGACCCGTCCGGGGGTCCAGAACGCCGTAAAAAAGCGTTGTAAACATATCGCTGTCGCCATGTTCGCGGGTGAGATAATCATTCACCAGCCAGAGCGCCCCGGTCAGGATCAGGTCGGGGTCGGTAATCCGGTTGCCCTGGAAGGCCCAGGGAGCCTGAGACGCGGCCCGCAGCAGACTGCGTGTCAGCGCCACGAACAGTGCTGCCGGGACACCTTTGCCGCAGACATCGGCAACCACCAGCCCCAGATGTCCATTCGGCAGTTCAATACAGTCGAAGAAATCGCCGCCCACGGCCTGCGCGCCTCGGCTAAAGGCGGCAATCTCCCATCCGGAAAACTGCGGCAGTGTGCGTGGCAAGAACAACTCCTGGATGCGCCGGGCCACCGCCAGTTCTTCTTCCAGGCGGTTCAGGCGAATAACTTCGGCCTGCGCCGCCTGTAGTTCCTCGTAGGCGCGGGATAACTCGGCGTTTTTCTGCTCCAGGTCGGCAATCATACGCTGGCTGGTGCTGCGCAGGTGGGCCGTTACGTCGCGCAACAGTTCCAGCGCCAGCACCGGATCATTCGACATCAGGGTGGTAAAGTGCTGCTTGTTGAGCACAGCCAGCCGTCCGGCCGTCACCGCACGTACGGTTGCGGAGCGGGGGCTGCTGTCAATCAACGCCATCTCCCCGATGATCTCGCCCGCGCAGCGCGTACCCAGGCGCATCTCGGTGCCATTGATGTAGGTAATTACCGCCAGTTCACCCGTCAGAATGACATAGCAATTATTGCCCTCATCGCCCTGCCAGAACAGCACCTCACCGGCCTCCAGATACCGCTCGTCCAACTCCGCCGCCAGGCGGGCCAGGTCCGCATCGGCGAAGCCCTTGAAAATCGCTACCTGCCGCAGCCGTTCGAACATCACGCGTCCTCGCGCCTTTTGATAATCACCAGTTCATTCCATCCGCTGCCGGTGTCGTGGCTGTAGGAGAGGTCATCAGCCAGTTCGCGTACCAGGAAGACACCCAGACCGCCGACGACGCGTTGTTCCAGACTTTCACATAAATCGGGGGCGGGAACTTCATGAGGATCAAAGGGGCGACCCTGATCGCGGATCGCTACCCGGAGAACGCCATCGGTGCAGCTACATCCAAGTTGAATAACACCATACGACCCACTGTCGTAACCATACTTGATAATGTTAGTCGCAATTTCTTCGATTGCCAGTCGCAGCAGGTATTTCTGTTCTTCGGAAAGCGCCAGCCGGCACTCAAATTCATCACTAAAGGCCATCAGGTGGGCGATACTTTCCCAGTCGGCGGGCACTTCAATGTTCTGCTCCATTGCCCTGTTACCTCGCTTGTTGTGTCCGAATTCTCTATGAGAAGTGTAGCATAGGGAAATGACCGCTACGTAACGACGACAGATCGTGTGACAGGTGATTTCGTTGAAGTGTTTCCATCTGCCTGTCCGCACCTGCCCGGATGATCCCAACCGGCAGGCGGGAGAATCATTCCCCGCAAGTGTATGCTGAGCAGCATCTTTTGTCAATCTTTTGCTCGGTCTCCCGGTCTGGTGTCGTGTGTCAGCCATACTGCCGTACCCAAAAAGAACTAAATGATACGAGTTACGCGGTTGCTCACCCAAAAGGCATTTTCGCCTCCGGCAGGGCGGAAGATTCCATTCTTTGTTCACAAAAAATTTGCACTTTGTGCAAATTTTTTGTGAACAAAGATAAAACAGTACCATGCTGCCGCAGGCGAAGCTGACTTTCATCGGGTGAAACGCCCAGGTTGCGCACTTACCGCGTAACTCCTGTCATTTATAGGAGGTTCGCGGTCCTCCGTGAGCGAGTTCTTTTCGCCTCCGGCAGGGCGGAAGAAAATATCTTTTTTCGGAAACATGTGGCTCGGAGAGCCACATGTTTCCGAAAAAGATGGGAAAGAGGCCATCTTTTCCACAAAAAATTTGCTCCCAGAGTAAATTTTTTTGTGGAAAAATAAAACAAGTACCATGCTGCCGCAGGCGAATCCGACCATTACTGTGTTCAAACGTCCAGTTTGAGCACCCACCGCGTAACTCGTATAAATGAAAGAACGCTACGCCCGGCATATTTTACCGATCCATCCCCACGAATACGGCGAGTGTATACCAGAGCCCGAATCCGATAATAACGACTCCCGCGATCCGGTTGATCCAGCGGAGTTGCGTCGGGGTGATACGGGCGCGGAAGATACTCACACCGCCGCTCAGCAGCAACCACCAGAGCGCCGAGCCGGTGAAGACCCCTGTTACCACCAGCGCGGCTGTGCTATAGCTGCCGCCCGTCTGGACCATGCCTAACCCGGCAAAGATTGCTATAAATGCAAAGATAGTCATCGGGTTGGTGATGGTCAGCAAGAAGGTTGAGATATACGCGCCCAGCAGACCACGACTGCCGGCAACGGCGGCCTCTTCGGCGGGCGGACGAAAAAAGGTTTTGAGCCCCAGGTAGAGAAGAAACAGGCCGCCCAGCAACTGAAGCCCGGTTTGTCGGCTCAACAATAGATTTGATACCAGCGTCAGTCCAAAACCCGCGATGCAGCCATAGCAGGCATCGGCCGTTGCTGCCCCCAACCCGGAGACCAGGCCGGCGGCGCGTCCGTCAGCCAGGGTGCGGCGAATGCACAGCACCCCGATGGGACCAACCGGCGCGGCGATGGCAAAGCCGATAATGATCCCATGCCCGAGGAAACTGATGTCCACATACAACTCCTTTCACATGCAAAAGTTACGTAGTGAGTGTCCAAACGGGACGTTTGACCAGGGGCAAAACCGATTCGCCTGCGGCAGCATGGTACGTTTTTATTCTTTTTCACAACAATGTGCTCAAAGAGCACATTGTTGTGAAAAAGATGGTCCCATTCCGGACTTGTCCCCAAAAGGAATGGGCTCTTCCACCCTGCCGGAGGCGAAATTTCCTTTCGGAGAAATGACCGCTTAACTTGTGTCATATGCACGAGTTACACGGTAGGCGTTCAAAACTGCCCCTGCAAAAAACCCGCCAGACCTCAGGTCTGGCGGGCGGTTCAGCGGCAAAGATGCGCAGGCACAGCTACCCAAACCGGAGATCCGGCATCGGGACAGGCTGACGCTGCTGGTTCCTGCTTGTATGGGATTGGTTGTGTAAAAACATAGTTGAAACGTTCACTGGCAATTCATGTAGGGGCAAAATACCTTTCACCCCGGGTTGTGATATACGCGGGCTAGGCTTCTTCCGGCTCACCCAGCAGTTTGTTCGTCAGATAGCTTGCCAACCAGGCGGCCAGCGAACTCAAGATCAAGCTCAACGCGCCGTACACCAACCGTCGCTTCATATCAGTATCCATACATTAACTCCTCCGTCCGGTAAGCAACAAGAGAAAGTAGAACAGTTGCGAAATGGCCTGTGCCGCCGCTGCCACATAGGTAAGGGCTGCGGCGTTGAGTAACTGATTAACACCCTGTGCGTCCTGACTTGTCACCAGACCGTTGCGGGTGAGCATTTCACGCGCGCGGCTGCTGGCGTTAAACTCCACCGGCAGCGTTACCAGAGTGAAGGCGACGGCTGCGCTAAAGAGAATAACCCCGGCCCAGGCAAGCGACTCGCCCAGGGGTGACATTGCGCTCATGATCAGGCCAACAATCACCAGTAATAGACCAAACTGCGAGCCAATATTGGCAACGCCTACAAGCCCGGCCCGCACCCGCAGCCAGGCATACCCCTGCTGATCCTGCACTGCGTGGCCCAGTTCGTGTGCAACGATTGCCAGCGCCGCCACCGAGGGTGCGCGGATAGAGCCCTGCGAGAGCCGCATGACCTTCCCCCGCGGATCGTAGTGATCGGTTAGATTTCCAGGGATCTCCTCGATCCGCACATGGTCCAGACCCTCGTTACGGGTCAGCATACGAGCAACATCCATGCCGGTCAAGCCCTGGGCATTGGGTACCTTGGAAAACTTCGCATAAGTTGAGCGGACACGCATCTGCGCCCACATTGCAAAGAGCAGCGCAGGTAAAAAGAAGAGTAGATAAAGCATAATTATTGATGCCTTTCCAGGAAAAGCTTATTTAACGCGTTACGCGGTGGGTTCCAAACCAGGCATCTGCCTGGACAAATGGCCCGATTCGCCTCCGGCAGGGCGGAAGAAACGACCTTTTTCACAAAAATGTTGCACATAGTACAACATTTTTGTGAAAAGAAAAAACGTCCCATGCTGCCGCAGGCGAAGACTGCCGTTGTGGAAGTACATGTCTGATGTGTATGCCCACCGCGTAAGCCGTGTTATTTACGAACAATCGCTATGCAAGTAGTATACCACCACTGCTGTTATGGATGATGTGAGAGCTTTATAAGAGAGAAGCGCGCCGGGAGCAATGGTCAATTAGTGGGTCAGTGTGGAAGAAGGCAGAACAACCGGCGTGTGCTGCCGGTTGATGCGTAGATAGTCGGTCAGTTGGACTGCCGCGCTCTAAGAGACTGTCTGAAAAGATGATGCGCGGCGGTCCCACGGCATGCGGGGTGCCCGG
>CAKZQX010000887.1 GCA_937141995.1 uncultured Chloroflexaceae bacterium
GCAAACGCCCGGTTTGCCACGTTACCGCGCAGGTTCTGCTATTTGAAAGGTATTGGGTCATGGGGCGACGGCCCCGGCGCGGGCGTCCCGGCGTCAGCCGGGGTGTGGCCGGAACCGGCGGAAGCCGGGACTCCGGGGGCACTGTCCGGTGGCGCAGGGCACCCCGCATGCCGTGGGACCGACGCGCATCAGCTTTTCAGACAGGCTCTTACACCTGGCACATTGCGCGAGTTCTGTCCCGGTGCCAGGTGTGATGTGCAGACGATCAGCGGGTCGGTGTATACTTCAACTGGAGATCTGCTGCATACCGGCATGGCCCTACCGGGATAGACCGGTATGCAGGTGGCGCTCCTGGCGGAGATTGCGTGCCAGTCGCTGCAAGTCGCGGAAATAGTCCGTCTCCGCGATTAACTCGGCCTGGTGCGTATACTGCCCTTTATCAATCCGGATCTGCAGGGCTTCAACCTGCTGCCGCAACTGCGACTCGCGTGCCTGCACCTGACGGGCCATCTGTTGGAACACCCGCGCCAGTTGGCCCAGCGCATCGGGCCGGTGGGCCACGGCGTCAAGCATATCCTCCTGGTAGGTGCCCGCCTCAACCGCCTGCGCTGCCTGGATCACCTGCGCAAACTGCTGCATATAGGCAAAATCATCGGCCATATCCCGGGCCAGTTCGCGCAGATAGCCCGAGAGTACCTGGATAATCCCGCGCGCGACAGCCGGTTGCCGGCGCATCAGTTCATAGAGTGCCGGTTGATCCAATCGGTACAGCAGTGTATCAACTTCAGACGTCACACTGGCGCTACGCTCTTCTTTGTCGAGCAGCGAGATCTCTCCAAAAACCTCGTGCGCGCACAGATAGTTAAAAAGCAGATCACCATCATGCACCCGAACCTTGCCATCAACAATGATGTACATACAATCCCCCGGCTCGCCCTTGGTGACGATTGTTGTGCCGGCCGGAACCATAATCGGCCGGAGCAGGGGCATAATCTCGGTCAGGGCACTATCCGGCAGAGTATTGAAGACTGACACGTTTCGCAGAAATGCCATCATTGCCGGCGATTGGGCGGAAAATAGCGTTCTTGGTTGCACGGCTGTATCTCCTCTGTATCAACGTACAGCAGCAAGCAGCGTCTGTACTGCCGGCTCCTGTGTGACATGCGTACTGTTCTCTGTTCTGGTGTGTCAAAACATTATAGTAGCGTGGACGATGATGCTTTACAATAATAGCATGATCTGTGTCATTTTCCCTACATCACAAGATGTATTGATACGTTGTTTAGTGACACGAGGTACGCGGCCCCTGACCTGGACGGTCATGTCGCCTCCGGCAGGGCGGAAGATTCCATTCTTGTTCAGAAAACATTTGCACAACGTGCAAATGTTTTCTGAACAAGGATAGATTACGTACCAGGCTGCCGCAGGCGAAGATGGCCGTTGTGAGCGTATATGTCTGATTTGAACGCCCACCGTGTAACTCCTGTTAGTGACACAACGTACGCGGTGGGCGTTCAAACCGGACGTTTGAACAGATGAAAGCTCGTCTCGCCTGCGGCAGCATGGTACGTTTTCGATCTTTTTGGAAAAAACGTGGCGC
The DNA here is from genome assembly GCA_937141995.1 of uncultured Chloroflexaceae bacterium. Classification (GTDB taxonomy): domain Bacteria; phylum Chloroflexota; class Chloroflexia; order Chloroflexales; family Chloroflexaceae; genus CAKZQX01. Next base: position 1,601 of record CAKZQX010000887.1, read on the forward strand.
TCCGAGCCACGTTTTTTCCAAAAAGGATGTCCGATTCCACCCTGCCGGCGGCGACATGTCCTTTCGAGTCAGTGACCGCGTACGTCGTGTTAGTGAAAAACGATTCTTATCCTCGGTCAACCCGGGGCTCCTCTTCTGCTCATGGTATAATCTGCGCGGGCTGTCAATGAGCGATAACGCATCCTATTCGGCAGCGTACACAGGAGGTTTCAATGCAATTGTCCAAACATCATATGGACCCGATGATATCTTCGCTGGATAGCAATGAGTATTTTAATGCTGTCAGCCATCTTATCGGTGCCATTCTTTCTATTTCGGTGCTCACTGTGCTCGTGACCCTGGCAGCGCTTGACCAGAAGTGGCTACATATCGTTGGCTTTTCTATCTATGGTATCAGCCTTCTCCTGTCATTTATTGCCAGTTGTCTCCTGCACTTTTTTCTCCTTTTTGGGAAATATAGACGCGTTTTTGGTATTCTTGACCACTGTGCCATCTATCTGTTAATCGCCGGGACATACACGCCGTTCTGCCTGACGATATTTTCGGGTGTAACCGGATGGGTACTCCTTGGGATTGTCTGGAGCCTGGCGCTGTTCTTCATAACCATCCGATCAATCTTTTTTACACGATTACCCGTACTCTTCTCGAATGTGAGCTATATTCTTATGGGATGGCTGGTACTGCCCTTTATCTATCCGATCTACAGCCGCCTTGGAGTCGGCGCGATTGTCATGATGGGTCTGGGCGGGCTATTTTATACGCTGGGAGCCGTAATCTTTGCG
>CAKZQX010000888.1 GCA_937141995.1 uncultured Chloroflexaceae bacterium
CCCCCGATGATAAGACAGCATGCCCAGATTGAGGTCTGTGCGCGCCACCTCCTGATCCTGACCGTTCACCGCCAGCGTTGCCCGCGCCGCGCGGTACAGGGATTCGGCCATATCAAAGCGGCCCATTTCTTGCAGCACATTGGCGCGGTTGATGTCCAGGCGCGCCATCTCCACAGCTTCCTGCTGAACAACAAAGATCAACCGGGCCCGTTCGTAGGCATCCAGCGCCGCTTCCAGATCGCCCATCTGCTGGTAGGCCGCACCGACATTCATCTCCAGGCTTGCCAGGTAGCGTTGCGCCGCCGGCCCGATGTCCCGGCACAGGCCGCGCGCCTCTTCTGCCAGCGCCAGGGCTGCCGGAAACTCACCCATATCTTGCAGCACGGCAATCTGGTTGATCTGGAGGATCGCCACCTCTAGCGTCTGGCCCCGCTCGGCATAGCGCGTGGCAGCCTGACGATAACCGGTAAGCGCTTCCTGGTAGCGCGAAAGATGGTAGAGCGCATTGCTCTGCGTCCAGTGGGCTAGCGCGACGGCTTCCCCCGTTGCGGCGACGGTCGCTACCTCCTGAGCAATGGTAGCAATCTGCAGGGCACGCCGGGCATTCCGCAGCTTCTCCGCGTCAACCTGCTGCTTGAGCGCGGCAATCGTGGGCAGTGCCAGATCCGGCGGCACCTGGGCAAGCTGCTGCGGGAAATCGGGCTGACCCTGGCGAGCAACCAGCAGGTCGGCCAATTCGCGCGGGCTGGCGGGCATGTGGATGTACTCCAAACGGGCGGGAGCATGGCGCCCGCACTCCAAACCGACACTCCAGATGCGTCACGCAATGATTACGTCCGCAACCATGACTCGCTCTTCCGGCAGGTCGATCTGCAGCGTGTAGCTACCGGCGGGAAGCTGATCCAGGGCGAAGAAGCCAAATTCATCCACGCTATCCTGCGCGACGAGGTTATCCGCACGCAGTGCCTGCACTGTGGCCTCCGGGAGCGCGGCCGGCGCGTCGGCATGGCTGATCTGTCCCTCGATCTGCCAGATATCCTCGCCGGCCACGGGCGGAATAATCGCCAGGAGCAGGTGATAGTCACCTGCCTGGTATTCCAGTTGCTGGTGCGCATTTCCCCGCAGCGCCAGGGCCGGTTGCGGCGGCGCAGACACGCGTAGCGCGTCGAGCAGGCGGCGGCCCGCGGCGGCCAGACGCTCCGGGAGCGGTGGTGCCGCAGGTGTGGCAAGCTGCGCCAGTTCATGCCGGCAGTCGGGGCAACCCTGGATATGCCGCGCCAGTTGCTGCTGCGACACGCCGGTCATCAACCCGGCCTGGTAGAGCAGCAGGTCATCAAGTTCGGGACAGGTGCTGCGCTGGAGCGCGCTTCCCATCAGCGTGTCGAGCAGGCGCAGTTCCGCCGCCGCCGCGCTCAACGCGGGGGACGCGGCAATCCGGGCGGCAACTTCAGGCGGGGCAACGCCCTCCAGGTACGCCAGGAGATCACCTTCCTGGATGTCGGGATAGTCGCTGCGCTGGTCTGACATCGGCCCGATCCTCTCACTCTCGGCCCGGACATGCGCCGGAGGGAGTCGCCTGCACCAGCAGCATTGCGCATCCCCACAGCCCATGTTCGGACGGCTTAACAATTTCCTAACCACTCAACGCGACTCATCAGGATTTATCGCCATGCTTACCGACATTTTCGGCGGCAACATCAGCCAGGGCGCGGCGGGCACGCTTCAAGATGCGCTCCTTGAGCCGCCGCACCAGCACAGCATCGGGAAATTCCTGCGGGTAGCGCTGGGCAATCTGCGCCGGGGTCAACTCCTCGGCATACGAGAGAGCAAGAATGTGCTGCTCCTGCGGGTCGGTGACATGCTGCCGGACCCACTGCCGCACCTGGCGCACCTGCTCCTCGCGCTGCATACGCTCCAGCGCGGTAGCTTCCGGCGAGAGCGCCGCCGGTGGGGTTGCCTCCGACGTTTGCAGTCGCTCGGTCAGGCGGGCCATCCGCTGCGCGCGCCGCTGCCGGTCAAGGATCGTAGCAATCACACACTGATTGAGATATTTCAGCAACGCGCCGACATGCGCAAACCGGGTCGAAACCTGAACGGAGTGGGTGGTCAGGGTACGCCAGAAGCGCTCCAGCGCCTCGTGGGTAATCTGATCGGCTTCGTCGGGCGTAAAAGTGACGGACTTATAGCCATACACCCAGCCAAGCATTAGCTGGCGGTACTGCCGGTCCAGCGCGGCCCAGGCGGTCTGGTCCCCGGCTTCGATGGCCCGCCGGAACAGTTCAAAGCAGTAGCCGGACTCGTCGCGGCGCTCGCGGCCGGACTCATCGCGGCATCCCTGAATAATCACATCCAGGCTTAGTTGGATGAGGCGTGCTGTTGTCACGGTGCAGTCTCGGCTTTCAAAGAAGAAAGCACGAACTGTAT
>CAKZQX010000889.1 GCA_937141995.1 uncultured Chloroflexaceae bacterium
GAGATGGATGACAGCTTTGCCCGGCGCTACCTCAACGAGGGCTTTCGCGGCGGTGAGAAGAAGCGGTTGGAGATTCTCCAGATGACCCTCCTCAAGCCGAGCATGGCCGTGATGGATGAGACCGACTCCGGCCTTGACATTGATGCGCTCAAGGTTGTCTCCAATGGTGTGAATGCGCTGGCCGGCTCGGAGATGGGTGTGCTGATGATTACCCACTATCAGCGGTTGTTGAACTATGTCAAGCCGGATGTTGTCTCGGTGATGATGGAAGGGCGTGTTGTCCGCGAGGGTGGCCCGGAACTGGCGCTGGAGTTGGAAGAGAAGGGCTACGACTGGCTCAAGGAGGAAGCGGTCAGCCATGCCGGCTAAGAATGAAAAGTATGATACCATGGTCCAGCACACATTTAGCACCCTGGCTGAAATAACGAGCGAGCAGATTGCCGAGGTTGCGCGAGCAGCAGGCGAACCGGCGTGGCTGGTTGAGCAGCGTGTTACGGCCTGGGATTTCTTTGCCCAGGCATTGCCCCCCGAGTGGCGGCGCACCGACCTGACAAAACTGCAACCGGAGGGCATTACGCCGCAGACCAATCCGCAGGGGACGATCCTCGATTGGGATAGCTCACTGGCGCAGCGCGGCGTGATGTTTATGACCTTGAAGGATGCCGTGCGCAGTCATGAGTCCCAGGTACGTGAGCGGTTGGGCACGCTGATTGATGCCCTTAGTCACAAGTTTAGCGCGTTGCGGGCGGCACTCTGGCAGGATGGCGTTTTTCTCTATGTGCCGAAAAATGTTGAGGTAGAACTGCCGTTGCGTGTGCGCTACAAACTGTCCGACGGTAGCCGGTCGATCTTTCCCTACTCGCTGGTTGTGCTGGAGCGCGGCGCGCGGGTGACATTTATTGAAGAGTTTATGTCACAAGATGCGGCCGAGTCCTGCCTGGCCGGGCCGACCACTGAGATATTCGTGGGCGAGGGTAGCGCAATCCGCTTTGTCAGTGCCCAGCAGTGGGGCAAGGGCATGTACCATATCGGCAGTCAGTTGATCAACCTGGAACGTGATGCGCACGCCGAGTGGGTTTCGATTGCGCTGGGTGGGCAGGTGCAGCATATCGAGGCCGAGGCGCGGATGCAGGGCGACGGTAGCGGGATCACCTGGTATGGCGCAACCTTTGCCGGCGATGATCAGCAGTTGTTGACGGCTCCCTGGCTGCGCCACGCCGGCAGTAATAATGAAAGTCACATGGACTTCAAGACGGTTGTCACCGGCAGCGGGTATAGCGTCTTTGACGGCATGATCAAGATTGAACATGAATCGCGTGCCGCCAGCACCCGCCTGGAGGAGCATGCGGTGCATTTGACACCCAAAGCACGCAACGACTCAATCCCCGGCCTGAGGATTGACACCAACGATGTTGCGAAAGCCGGCCACGCCAGTACCAGCGGTCAGGTAGACGAAGAGCAACTCTTCTACATGCGCACCCGTGGGATTAAGCCGGACGAGGCCAAACGGATGATTGTGATGGGTCTGTTTGAGCCGGCGATTGATGCAATTCCGGTCGAAGATCTGCGCGAGACCCTGATCGCCGCAATTGAGGGCAAGATATAGTAAGTAGCGTCTTCTGCGTCTGGCGTAGCAGCGGTTTTTTGTTGCGCCAGATGCGGCAGAGCATACGGGAATAGTTCAGGTTATGACAGCACCAACACCATCGTTTTCGCTCTTCGATGTTCTGGCATTGCGCCGTGATTTTCCCATCCTGCATCAGGAGATGAACGGCAAACCGCTGGCGTTTCTGGACAGTGCCGCATCGTCACAGCGACCCCGGCGCGTTATCGACTGCATGGAGGATTATTACCGGCGCTACCATGCGAATGTGCATCGCGGCATCTACCGCCTGAGCGAGGAGGCCACATTCGCCTATGAGCGGGCACGCGGGAAGGTTGCCAAGTTTATCGGCGCAGCAAACCCGCGCGAAATTATCTTTACGCGGAATACCACCGAAGCGATCAACCTGGTTGCTTATGCCTGGGGCGCAGCCAATCTGCGCGAGGGTGATCGCATCCTCCTGACGGTGATGGAGCACCACTCGAACCTGGTGCCCTGGCAAATGCTGGCCCAGCGTACCGGCGCGCACCTGGATTATGTCGGGATTGACAGCCAGGGACGATTGGTGTTGGAAGAGCTTGACCAGTTGCTGTCTGAGCGGACGAAAATTGTTGCCGTGACCCACCAGTCGAATGTCTTGGGGACAATTAACCCGGTCAGGGTGATTGCCGAGCGAGCGCATGCGGTGGGCGCGCTGGTTCTGGTTGATGGCGCGCAGAGCGTGCCGCATATGCCGATCAACGTCCAGGATCTCGGTATTGACTTTCTGGCATTCAGTGGGCACAAAATGTGTGGGCCGACGGGGGCCGGGGTACTCTGGG
>CAKZQX010000890.1 GCA_937141995.1 uncultured Chloroflexaceae bacterium
ACCAGTTGCACAATTACTTCATAAAAGCTCGGCTTTTCGCCACCCTCTGGTGTTTCAGAGTACTCATACTTCTCACCCGTATAGGCCACCTGCATCAGTTCGATGTTTTCGTTGCCTACCTGCAAAAAACCCCGCCCGGGCATCCCACTAGGGAGAAACGCTGCATCAGAGCGGCGTAACATCTCCCGGCTGGTATTAATGCCTTCAACCCGCAGACAGACGCGAAATTTAATGTTTGCGCGCATCTGATCGGACACCTCGGTTGGGCGTTGCGCGGCCAGCAGTAAACTGACACCCAGCGAGCGCCCCAACCCTGTAATTCGATCCAGTTCATTGCGGAATTCCGGGTTGTCAGTGATCATCTCAGCATACTCATCAATAATAATGAGAAGATGCGGGTAAGAAACCTTTTTATGCAAGCCTTTTGCGCGATATTCGACGATATCTTTTACGTCATTCTGTGCATTAAGTTTCTGTCGTCGCTGCATTTCAGCATTGATCGCCGTAAACATGCGTTGCACGCCCACCCGATTCAGGTTCGTAATCATATCAACACAGTGTGGGAGACGTTTAAATGGTTCAAACGCCCCGCCACCTTTATAATCAACCAGCACAAAGTTAAGAATCGTGGGTGAATAGTTGAGCGCTAACCCGACAATCAAGGTCATCAATAGTTCCGATTTGCCGGAACCGGTACCGCCGGCAATCATCCCATGCACCCCGTCCTGTTTTGCCTCCAGGTGGAGCGGGCGGGGACGATTGCCCGAGACAACCCCGATCGTCACCTTGAGCCAATCTGCCTGCGCTGGCTCAATACTTCTGGCCCATTGCTGACGGGTGATCGTCTCCAGACGATCCAAAAAGGTCTGATTGAGTTCCAGCCGATGCTCACGTGCCAGCAACTGTTTCAATAATACTGCCTTGGGTAGCGCATCCACCCGCGTCGGCTTGTTATAGATCCGTCCCGACCTGGCGATATGTTCTTGCATATAGAACGCAAGTTGATCTAGCTCTTTCACCTCATTTGCCGTGGCTCCATCACCACGCTGCAAATCCAGCGGTACTGCGACCTGAAAACTCAACGGCTGGCGGCCAATTTTGGTATATCCCCGCCCCGGAATATCATTGATATCCGGCACCGTGCCACCGACGATAGCCCGGTATTCGCTAGGATCAGTTAATTTCAGGGTAAAGCGCTCGGTAAAGAGGCTATAAACCTGGTTCGACAGGTTGCCCAGATGATTAACCGAGATTACAAAGTGAATACCATAGGCGCGCGATTGCCGCGCCAGCGTGACAAACTTATCCAACACACTCTCAACATCGTCGTCCTGGTTACCAAAGGTCTCGACAAACTCAACAAAATTGTCAATTGCCATTATGACCGCTGGTTGAACCGCATCGGGATGAGCCTGGTTATACTGGTAGATATCAGGCAGTCCCGCGTTGCTGAGAATAGTTTTCCGTTTTTCGATGAGATCTTCCAACACGCGCAATAGTTGTTCGACCCGCTCCTCGTATCCCTCGGCATCAGGGATGATCAACGCCCCCACATGCGGTAGTTTCGCCAGGACACCCAGATTCCGCCCGCCTAAGTCCAGAATATACATATGCAAATGGTTAGGCGAGTGGGTCGCCGCCAGGCTGACAATCAAAGTGCGAATAAACGTGGTCTTGCCCCATCCCGACGCACCAAATACGACAGCGTGTCCCCGGGACAAATCAACGATTAATGGTAATTGTTGGGCGGCATAGGGATTGTCAATCAACCCGACCACTGGGCGCACAGCATATATCTTCCAATCTAGCGGATCAATCCATCCCACATTCCCGGTGAGCCACTGGTTTACCGCAGGATTCAACGTCAGTTCGGTTTCGCGTGCGCGACCCAATAGAATATGATCAGTACCAACTAGATACTCTTCCGAGGTAACAGCGCTGATCTCCGGATCAGCAGCAACAAGCAGTTCGGATAACGCGAGTTGCGTTGGGAGAAAATCTGGCCAGGGTGCATGCTGTTTCTTGATACCCAACTGTTGGGCCATCGTTGCTAAAAGATCGATCAGCACTTTATAGAGTTCCCGTGGTTCTTGCTCTTGGAAAGTAACATCACCGTCATGACGATCCGTCCAGATGACCTTTGCCTTCGAGGCTTGGCCATCATCGCTATACTGTTCGCTGGTATACGCGACCTGGATCAACTCGATTGCGTCATTGCCCACTTGCATATAGCCCCGTCCAGGTGTGTCAGTTGGCAAGAAGGCCGCATCAGAACGCCGCAGCATCTCCCGGCTTTCGCCCGGGGTCTCAACCTGTAAACAGATGCGTAACTTGATATTTGAACGCATTTGATCGGTGATACCGCTGGGGCGTTGTGCCGTCAGAATCAGTGAGACACCTTGCGCATGCCCAACCCGTGTAATGTTCTCAAGTTGCGCTTTGTAGTCCGCATGGTTGGCAATCATCTCAGCAAACTCGTCGATTATGATGAAAAGATAGGGATACGGATGGTGCGTCTGGTGTAACCCTTTCTTGCGATAGTCAACGATATTTTTAGTGCCGGTTTCAGCGTTGAGCGCCTGACGCCGTTTCAGCGCGGATTGAATGACCGTGAACATACGGTTGACACTATCACCGTCTGGATTGGTAATAATATTAACGCAGTGTGGCAGGGTTCTAAATTCGCTAAAGGCACCACCACCTTTATAATCGACCAGCACTAGATTGAGCGTATCTGGCCCATAGATGAGCGCTAACCCGATAATCAGGGTGGTGAGCAATTCGGACTTGCCCGAATCAGTTGTTCCCGCGATGAGCGCATGGACGCCATCAAAACGTGCTGCAAAGTGTAGTACCCGGTCACGACCACCAACGCCTCTCCCAAGCGGCACTTTCAGCCAATCCGCCTGCTCAGCCGTCGCGTGCTGGTGCCAAGACTGCCGGCTTGCCGCAGTCAGTGCAGCAAGCCACGTTTGTCCATCCAGTCCAAGTTTAAACCAACGGCTGAATACATCGCGGTAGAGTACCTGAGTAGGTAACGCCTCAATGCGCACAGGTTGATGTCCACCTTGTTCATCCGGTGGCAAGGCGGAAACCATCCGTACACCCAAGTCACGAATCCGGGTTGTCTCATCACGGAGCCGCAGTTCAGGCTGCGCAACCCTGGTGAAGAGCGCGATTTGATAAGACAGGAGCAGACTATTCTTGTTCCGGAAATACCCGCGCCCTGGGATTTCTCCGGGCGGGTTGACCATTTTTCCCAGCACTTTGCTATAATCACTCGAATCAGCCAGGTTCAGCGTTAGTCGTTGCGTGAACTGTCCATAAAGTTTACTTACCAACGCATCGGGACGACTACATGACGCAACAAAATGTAGTCCACAAGGAGTACCCTGACGCGTCAATAGCGCGAATGCCTCCAACGCATCATCTGAATCCTCTAGCCTTCCCTGAGAATCGGTAAAGGTATGGATCAACTCATCAATGTTATCAATCAACACCACAATTGTCGGGAGGGGCGTATCTGGGTGAGCGGTATTATAATCCATTAATGTGGCGGTACAGGCTTCTTGAAGCAGCAATTGACGCGTATTCAGCAATGCTTCAAGCTCACGCAGCAAATGATGAACACGTTGGGTATAGTCACGCTTGTTAATGGTAATGTAGGTACCAACATGCGGGAGGGCATCGAGCATCTCCAGGCTGCGCCCCTCCAGGTCAAAGAGATGGAGGTGGAGCTCACGGGGGCTATGGGTAGCAGTAAGACTCACCGCGAGTGAGCGCAGAAAGCTGGTTTTGCCCCATTTGGTGGCCCCATAAATAATGGTGTGTCCATGTGTGAGATCAATCTCTAGTGGTAACCACCGTCCAGTTGCAACATCATCTATCAGACCAACCGCCACACGCAGAGCCGTCTCGCCCCAGACGACAGGCGACCAGTGACCCGCGTCGTTGAGCCACTGCCGCAGAGCCGGGACAATCGGCTGCGGTGTATGTCCAGCTTCGTCAGGGTAGCTGCACGGTACCTCGTCCAAAAGCGAGACAAGTTCAGGGAGCGGTGGGGTCCAGGAGGCGTGGAGGGGTTCACCGGCGTTGAGGCTGCGTGTGACCGCGACGATGGCATCACTAAAGCGCGACCAGGACTGTGTGCCCTCTGCTGAAGTCGTTTTGAACGGTTTCCCGGAGTAGGCGACTTGGATGTGTTCATATGAGTTATTGCTGAACTTGATATATCCTCGTCCTGGCGCAACACCATCGCGCCGGAGATTGACACGCAGGCGGATCCCTTCCAAGACCTGACCAACCAGGCTACTCGGCAGGCGGGTGCCGAGCAGTAAATGAAAACCAGGTCGCCGACCAGCACGTATGATCGTGTCTAGCTCATTACTAAGACTCGGCAGGTCATGGAGGAGATCCGTTCCCTCGCTGACAATAATCATCAGATGGGGCATAGGATCATTCTGATGAAACCCTTTCTTATGATAGGCAATGATGTCGTGGCACCCAGTTGTAGCTAAACGTTGCTGACGGCGGTCCAGTTCAACCCGCAGTAACACAAAGAGCCGTTGGATCGCTCCGGTATCCAGGCCAGTAACAACGTCCACACAATGGGGCAAACCCTCAACCTGACGCAGCATGCCGCCATCTTTATAATCTACCAGGACAAACTGGAGGACATGCGGGTCATACTGTAGAGCCAGGCTCAAAGCCAGGCTGAGCAAAAATTCAGACTTCCCCGAACCCACCCCACCAGCCACCGCCAGATGAGCACTACCTTGACTTGCATCTGCATTCAACTGGATAGTACACATCCGCTCGTTCGTCCCGACACCGATAGCGGCTTTCGGCCAACACACCTGCACAGGATCACGACTAGCCTTCCAGTGATGCTGCACCATGGCACACAATGCTGCCCACGAGCGCGGATCGAAATCAGGTGTGTTACGTACCAGTAGATCCTGAAGCGTTATATCAACGGGCAAGTTCTGCGCTGGCGGAAGCCGTGTTGATTTGCGTGTATCGCCAATCCCTGGCGACCAGTCATGCTCGACAACAAAAGGTGCTGCATCATCCTCGTGCTGTGCTGTGGTTGCCGGTGGTGGGTACCAGACCAGGTCAAATGTATCCTGTTGGATGCCACTCAAAACCGGACATTGTTCTGCGGGTAGATTCCGCATCAAGTAGTTAAATAATAACGGAATGGTAACATAACCATCCCAGTCTTGTGCCGCCGGAGCTTCTCCACGCAGGGCACATAGCATATGGTAGGTCATCACGCCATGACCAAGCGCCGGATCTTCTTTC
>CAKZQX010000891.1 GCA_937141995.1 uncultured Chloroflexaceae bacterium
CCGTCCGATCAAGCCGGTTGCGCCGGTGACAACCACCCGTTTACTGTCGGTCATTGGAGATGCTCCTTGAAGCAAGAACTGAGAACTGCGAGAACTGACAACTGCAAGAACTGACAACTAAGGCCGCGTTTCTTCTAAATTTACATTACACGGTTCCGAACCCGGCAGGACATTGCGCCTCCGACAGGACGGAAGAAACCCGATCTTTTCACAAAAAATTTACACAAGATGCAACATTTTTGTAAAAAAGAAAAAACGTACCATGCTGTGCTGCCGCAGGCAAAGATTGTCTTTGTAGGAGTGCATAGCTGATTTGTACGCCCACCGCGTAAATCGCGTAAGTTACAGGACTTACGGAGTCGGTATTCAAACCGGGCGTTTCACCCGATGAAACCCGGATTCGCCTGCGGCAGCATGATACGTTTTTATCTTTTTCCAGAACATTTGCTCTCCGAGCCAAATGTTCTGGAAAAAGAATGTCCCATTCCGCCCTGCCGGAGACGAATCGGGCCGGTTGTCCAGACAGACGCCTGCCAGGTCATCGACCGCGTAAATCGCGTAAGTTACTGCTGCGTATAATAAGATGAACCGGCAGCAAAGGCAAACTGCCTAACCCGGCACGCTATGCCTGATCTTTAATCCTCATCCTCGGCCCAGACGATGCCGATACGGTCGGGACTCACCGCAATCACGCCATTGTCAAACGTGGCGCTGCTGATCGGACGCCAGCCCAACACCTGCCGGCCATCCAGTGTATAGATCGCCGCCTCGCCGCTGCAGGTGCCGTTGGTGAAGTAGCGTGTACCGGGCGGAAAAAACTCCAGGAAGCGTTCGGCGCATGCTTCCGCCAGTTCCAGATCCATCATCGCCTCCGGGTAGGCCAACCCTTCGTGCAGCACATGGATCAGCAGCTTGCGCGCGATACCGCGCCGCAGTTCGATCCAGTCTGCTCCGAGGCCAGTGTAGTCAAATAGAGCGACACAAGCATCCAGGAGGGCCGGGTAGCCCGGTTGCGCCCCGGCATCGTCACAGTGGAGTCGGAGTATATCAAAGAGCAGCGGATTGCCGTCACGGGCCTGATCCAGCGTGGCGGCCAGTTGTTCGACCTCGGGATCGTCAGCCGGTTCAAAGCTGATGTTGGACATACGCCTCTCTTCCTCAGATTCAACAGCCGAAGCCGGCAGCCGGTCAGTGCGATTCATGCGCCACACTCATCTTCTTTTTATGCCCGATGCGCCGTCTTCTCATACGGTTTTGGTATACTGATGCTGTGTGGTAGTGTAACATAACAGGACTTACGCGGTGGGCGTTTGGACCATGAACGCCACGACATGCGCGAACACCGCGAAACGGCCACTGCTGCCATGGATCAGGCGATCCCATGTTTGGCGAGGGATATCGCCTCCGGCAGGGTGGAAGATTTCTATCTTTTTCACAAAAATGTTGCACAAAGTGCAACATTTTTGTGAAAAAGATAAAAAGTGTACCATGCTGCCGCAGGCGAATCAGGCTTTCATCGGATGAAAGTCCCGCCTGGACACGCACCGCGTACGTCCTGTAACATAACAGGCATTATGTCGTCACGAACCGGAAGGACATTGCGCCTCCGGCAAAGATGAAATGCCCGGTTTACACATTCACTGCGTAAATCGTGTAACATAAGAACATTAAGGAGGACATATGCAACGGATGCATCCATATGCACCCTGGATTATTCTGCTTCTGGTCATTTTGTTAGCACGCGGCTTCTATCTTACGCCCGTCCTCCTGCTGCTTATGCCGGCGGGCGGAGCCTATCTGCTCTACCAGGGCCTGCAGGTCTGGCGGGGTGAGGGTAGTCGTTTCTCCGCGCGGCGCGAAACCTACTGGCGGGGGCGGCGCATCGAATTGCCCGCGCGGCGTGAAGCGGGACTGCCGGCGTTGCGCTCAATTGGTCCCGCGCTGCCCTATCTCATCAGTGGTGGGGTGATTATGCTGATTGCACTGGGAACGCTGTTTGGGTAGTGACGTTTAGAAACCAGGACGGCTATGTCTGACACAATCGCCACGATCTACCGCATCCTGCAACGGCACTTTGGCAGTAACCCGACGTGGTGGCCGATCTTCGGCGATGACGCGCCCTTTGAAATGCTGCTCGGCGCGGTGCTGGTGCAACAGACCCGCTGGGAAACGGTCGAGCAGGCGATTCTCCGGCTACGCGATGCCGGGTTGCTGCGTGTGCATGCGCTGGCCCAGGCGGATACCGGGGAGCTTGCACCGCTGCTCCGGCCCGCCGCTTTTCACACGCAGAAAGCCCCCGGACTTATTGCCATCAGCGCGTATATCTGCACCCACTATGCGGGCAGCACGGCGGCGATGCTGGCCCGCCCAACCGCGCCCCTCCGCCAGGAACTGCTCGGTCTGCCGCGCATCGGTCCCGAAACCGCCGACGTTGTGCTGCTCTATGCCGGGGAGCATCCGGTATTCGTCGTTGATGACTACACCCGGCGGCTCTTCGGGCGGGTACACCCGACGGTGCATACCCCGCCGCCCACCCGGTTCACCTGGGAGCGCGCCCGGTATAATATCGTGCAAAAGCAGATCGAGCAGGAACTGACGGCGGCGGCCACCCCAGCAGATGCCGAAACGCCGAATCAAACCGGGCTGTATGCCGACTACCACGCGCTGATCAACGAAGTCTGCGTACGCTACTGCCTGGCCCGGAATCCGCGCTGTGACGGGCCACCGGCGCGCCGCGTCTACAGCATTCAGGAGGGGCGCGAGTCCTACCTGGAACGCCACGACGGCTGCCCGCTCCGGGATATCTGCGCATTTTACCAGGCCCGGCGAACATAGCTCCCGATACAATCGTATATAATAGGGCGCGTGAGGGAAGGTTGCCCGGCGGGTAATGTTGCCCGCGCGGGAAAGAGCAAGAAAGGGAGCTTGATCGATGATGAACCTACGGTACGTTGTGCTCACGCTCGTGACACTGTTTGCGCTGGCCCTGGTCGGATGTGCTGCCCAGAACCCGGCGGCAGAGACACCCGAAGCCGAGGGGGGCGTCCCGGCACTGGAAGAAGGCGCGCCAGTCGAAGAGGGCACAACGATGGAAGAGGGCGAGGGTGTCACCGAAGAGGAGGGGATGGCTGAAGCGACGCCTGAGGGCGAGGCACTGGCTGAACCCATCGGAACGCCGGAGGAGACCCTGCCACCCATCAGTGATCAGCAGAGTGAACTGATTACCATCAACCAGTTTGGTGAGATTAGCCCGGAGAGTATTACCACCGATCCGGGGACGCAACTGGCGCTGGAACTTGCGAACCTGAGCAACAACGATGTCACCGTGCTCATCGAAGGCGACTATGGCGCTACCGGGACCATGTTGCCGTCCGCTATCGAAGTTGATAATTCGGTCACCTTCACCCGCCAGATGCTGCTGGCGCAGTTTGACGAGGCCGGCGAGTATGAACTGCGCTGCAGCAACAATAGCTGCAGTGGTAGCGTGACCATCGTTGTCGGCGAAGGCGAGACGACCGAAGAGACGATGGAAACCGAGGAAACCACCCCGGCAGAAGAGGGTGAAGAGGGCACAACTGAGGAAACCGAGCAGGAACTGCTGCCCACGCCCGAAGCATAAATTCACTGATCACTTTTGCCGACCAGCATTGCACTCGGTTAATCGGCATAACACAAAGCACTCGGACATACTGTCTCGAGTGCTTTGTGTTTCGTGGATAGATTTCCGTCGGGGCACGCTTCTGCGCGTCCGCAACCCGGTCGCTACGCCCAATTACCTTTCAAATAACCGGGCTTACGTGATGCCTGACCTGGAAGAGGATACCGCCTCCGGCAGGGTGGAAGAAACCATCCTTATTTCACAAAACATTTTCACAAGATGAAAATGTTTTGTGAAATAAGATAAAAACGTACTCTGCTATTTGAAAGGTACTGCCCCTACGCCGCCGTTGGCGCGGTTGGTCCCGCACCACGCTGCTGGTGACGGCGCAATCGCCGCCGGCCCCACCAGCCGAGCAGCAGCAGCGGTAGCCAGACCGGCGTCCAGATCAGCAGCACAATTGCCAGGTTGACCAACCCCTGCCCCAGTTCGACCAGGCTGCGCAATGCGTCACGCGCCACCACCAGCGGCTGCCAGGAGCCCTGCGTGACAATCGGCGTCACCGGCACCGGCGACAGATACACATTGATCGTCGAGAGCGCCGCGCTCTGTTGCAAATACTCCATGCGCCCCTGGATCTGCTCAATCTGCCCCTGCACCTCGGTCAATGCCCGGTTAACCTCCAGCGCATCCGCAACCTCAACCGCCTGCTCCAGCAAGTTGCGCAACCGGTCGCGGGTCGCCTCCAGGTTGCCCAGGCGGGCGCGCAGATCGACAAACTCCTCCGTGACATCATCACCACTGACCGTGCGGGAGAGCACCTTCTTTGCCAACCCCTGCACGCCCGTCAGCGCTTCGTCAAAACGTTCGGCGGGCACGCGGAAGGTCATATTAGCGGTCATCCGCTCGTCGGTACCGTTCATCTCCACCCGGACAACATAGCCACCCAGTGCCGCAACCTGTGCGCTCACGGCCGCCTCGGCTTCGCGCACATTCTCGACCTGGAGTGACAGATCGGCATTCTTGATGATCATCCGCTCGACAGCGTTCTGCTGTTGCGCGACATTGCTGACTGCCCCGCTCTCGTCGGCGGCATACTCCATCTCTTCCAGCGGCGCTGCGGCTGACTGGGGGGCCGGGCTCGCGGCCAGGCGGGGAGCGTTCTCACCCGTGGCAAGCCCCTGATCAACTTCGGTGAAGATCTCGGCAGTTTTCCCGCCCAGCATAGACAGGAAACTCACTGCAATGACCAGAATGACGATGATACCGACAGCAATCGCTGCCAGGGGACGAAATCTGCGCCAGTTCATTGGGTACTCCTTTTCTGTATCGGTGTATCGCTTGTTCTATGTGTGAGACGTTGCGGAGTACACGTTCGTTCCCGCTCGACATCATACGGGGACGCGTTAAGCAGGGTTTTATTCATCGTCCGGTGGATGCCAACCCACTAGAACCCATCGTTGGCGTGCAACAATTTGGTGTGGTCGGTTGAGGTCAAGAAGAGCGACAGTAGCGCGTCCGATAGTGGTCAAACCAATGATTAGAAGTCCATCGTCACTCCAACGGAAGTGATCACGCCAGCGTTGAGTACGAGGATTATACAGAGTGACGACTTCGCCGCTTTCAGGATCAGTCGCCTGAAGTTGCGCACCTTTCCGCTCATTGCATTCCCGGCACGAGCGCCAGAGATTATCGCGTTCAGTCAACCCACCGGCTACAATTGGCAGAATATGCTCAATGCTCAACAGGCTGCCGGTGATGCGCTCATCGCTGCGACAGTAGCCACACCGATGACCAGCGTCGGCACGAACCCGCGCTGCAAGCTGAACGGAAACATAGGGGCGACTCATGGATGCGGCACCGGCAACTTGTCGATCGGTGGCAGCGTGTGTCCACGACTCTTGAGCAGCACAAACGCGTGTGCCTTGCGCACCATTAACGCCTCAGACTCAGCCTGGAGTGCTGTAAGCTGCGTCTCCTCTTCCGCTGTCATGGTGCCATCCTGTTGTCGCTTGACAAGCTCGTCGATCCGGTTGCTGCGCTCGGGTAGCTCAACACTCATGGCAATCGCACGGAGTACCTCATCGGAGAGATGATCCATCGCATCAAGTTCAGCCTGGAGTGCCGATGGCAATAACGCTGCCAGATGTGGGGGAATAGTGCGCTCGAGCGACTGGGCAACAACCGCGTCCAGCGACTGCGCCGATGAGTGCGCGGCGGCTTCAAGCTGCTGGTAAAGCGTCTCGGGTATGGTAATCGTAATTGTGCGAACCGTCATCGGTATCTCCTTTCAGGGGTAGTGCTTCCATTATACCTATAGTTGATACGAGTTGCTGCCGCAGGCGAAACAGACTTCCATCAGATCAAACGTCCGGTTTAGAACTCAACCGCGTAACTCCTGTAATTGACACGAGTTACGCGGTTGCTCACCCAAAAAAACATTTCGCCTCCGGCAGGGTGGAAGCTAACAGTTCTTGTTCACAAAAAATTCACGTTGTGAATTTTTTGTGAACAAGAAAAAAGCGTACCATGCTGCCGCAGGCGAGTCGGGCCGTTACCGGGCGCAAACGCTCAGTTTGCAGACCTACCGCGTAAGTCATGTAGTTGATCGGTTCAAGAAAATGCCGGATATTGTGATAAAGTGATAGGGCATAGATCTATCTGAAACGGGCAGTAGCAATCTGAAAGCAGGATACCTGGGACGGGACGCGCAACAATGTGACCGCATGCCCTCCTTCCAAAGGGTGACAGCGCGAACGTCATACGCTAAACTGGATATCAGGATACCGCAGAATGATACAACAAGAGGGGGAGTATGAGCACTGGCACAACAGCGCTACTGATTGCAGATATGCAGACGGGCCTGTTCCATCTGCCCGAGCCGGTCTACCAGGGCGAGACGCTGCCGGCAACCATTCGCCGCATACACACACGCGCAAACACGGCCCAGATTCCGACGATCTATGTGCAGCACAATACCGGCGGGGAACTGAACGGCACCCTGGCCTGGGAGATCCATCCGGACCTTGCACCCCGTGCCGGCGAGCCGGTCATCCAGAAGTACACACCGGATGCCTTCTATGAAACCAGCCTGCAGGCGCTGCTGGACGAGCGCAACATTCGCCACCTGCTGTTGACCGGCTTTGCAACCGACTACTGCATCGACACTACCTGCCGTCAGGCGTGGAGCCGGGGCTACCGGGTGACGCTGGTCAAAGGGGGGCATAGCACCCTGCCCAGTCCGCGGCTCTCTGCGCCGCAGATCATCGCCCCACCACGAGCATAGCTTGCAGCCGTTTGTGACGCTGGTTGGCGAGGATGAGCCGGCATTTTGATGGTCCGGCTCAGTTGCGTGACGGCTTGCGGGGCTCACTCAGCATCTGGAGGGAGTAGCGCACAATCACCGTCTTACCGGGTGAGGTCATATCGGCCAGCGCCAGCAACCCGGCATCGATATCCTCAAAGTAGAAGAAGTTAGCCATCATCTGGTTGAACATGCCTCCGCCGTGGTAAAACTGCTTCTCGGCCACGTAGACCATCACCAGATTGCGCATAACAACCTTCGACTTCTTGAGCACCTGCCCGGCGCAGACACCCAGCACCTGCTGCAGTTGGTCGTTTGGCTGCGGCACACCCACCTGCATAAACTCGTCATTCTCGCCAAAGTGGTCAAAGAAGAAGTCAAAGACCGGGCGAAACTCGGTGGCAGTCACCAGCTTCATCTTCAACTCCGCCAGTTTCTTAACGCTCTCCTGCATATGATTCCTCCCCCTTGCCTGACAAGGATATGTAACAACGCACACTGCCTTAAGAATTGTATCATGTGTAGTTGCCCGGTCAGCGTTTCTTAAACACAAAAATATACTCATGCTTAAAGATATAAAACCCACCGACCAGGGCGCGATATTTCCATAACTCCTTCTGGTTGCGCTTGCCGGTGGTATCCTCAAAATTCTTGACGATAATACTCTTGAGCAGAAAGCCACGTTGCAGCACCACATCCATCGTGCGGAAGCCCAGCGGGATCCACTCGCCCTGCGCATACTTATCGCCAATGACCAGCGCCAGGTAGCGTCCCCGATCCAGCACCGGCGCGACCCGGTCGATCACCTGCCCCATCAAGGCCAGGAACGCCGCAACCGAAGCGGCATTGGAGAGATCCCGCGCATCGTCACTAAATTTGATAATATCGAAGTAGGGCGGGTGCAGCATTACCAGTTGCACCGCCTCCCGCCCATAGCGCTGGAGCAGTTCCCGGTAATCGGTGCCGGTGCTGTCGCCCGTGACCACCGCGCTGACTACATTGTGGGCGTTGGGTTCGGCGGCGATCAGGCGGCGCGCATGGTCGGCTACCTCCGGCTGCAGTTCCACGCCCAGGCTGTTGCGCCCCAGGCGTTGCGCCTCAATCAGCGTGGTACCCGCCCCGGCAAAGGCATCCAGCACCCAGTCGCTCTGTTTGGTGTAGCGGCGCATCATCTGGTAGGGGATCTGCGGGATAAAGTTGCCCCAGTAGCCCGCCCGATGAACGCCGGTCTTGTCGCGGCGCTCCTCGATCCAGAGGCTGTCGGTGTAGATATCCTCATACTCTTTCCAGCGATTGAGGTTGATATCATTGACCGCACTGGTGCGCTCCTCGGCCACGCTGCGGGCCAGCCGGTCGAGGTAGTAGCGCGCCCGCTCCAGGGTTTGCGCGGCGGCGATCTGCTCCAATTCGCCGATCAGATAGTCCCGATGAAATGTCACTACCGCCGCACTCGGATCAACCGCGTGCAGGGTATGCGTGCCGTTACGCAGTTGTTGCTGCATGGCGGCAATCCGTGCGCGCAGCGTTGCTATGGCATCGGACTGGTGGAACTGCTGGATGGTTTCGAGCAACCGGGCAGTATCGAGACGCACGGATAGATCGGCTCCGGCGGGTGGATTATCGGACTGAGATGAATGATTGGACATGGCTCGGGTGACGGCAGGTGTGCCT
>CAKZQX010000892.1 GCA_937141995.1 uncultured Chloroflexaceae bacterium
TTAAACGTAGCACTCGCGTATGCTGCTCCCATGGGCATGTCGAAAATCAAGTCGAGTAGTTTGCTTGCAGAGCGGTTTGGTGAGCATGTGCGCCAACTTCGGCAACAGAAAGGCATCACCTCGCAGGAAGCATTAGCAGATCTTGCCGGGTTGCACCGCACATTTATCGGGCGGGTTGAACGGGGTGAAACAAACATAACCCTGGAGAATATTCGACGTATCGCAACCGCACTTGGTGTCTCGCTGGCAGAACTATTTGCGACGTTCCAGGACATAGAGGATGCCACAGATCACACTTGAAGAGATCCTTGCTAATGTTATTGATCCAACCCGCTGGGCTGTTCCCGAAACACTGATCGAGGTTATTAAAATCTCCAGCTTACGCGGTATGGTATATGGATATGTCGCAGAGTATGAGTTCACCCGGTACTTGCGGGAAACCTTAAATATTACTGAATACACCCGCGACGATGACCATAAGAAGACAAAATCCGACTTGAACTTTGTATACAATGGAAAGAGATATAGTGTACAGGTCAAGTGCTTGCAAACAACATTGATCAAGCAAAGAGCTGATGGTGTATTCAAAGCTGTAGCACAAAACGACGCCAGTGATCGTCGCAGAGTGAAACTACCCAACGGTGAGGAGTTAGAAACAACGTGCTATGTCGCAGGCGAGTATGATATACTCGCCTCAACGGTACAGCCGTTCACGGGAAAGTGGCAGTTTATTTTTAAGAAGAACAAAGATCTACGCAGATCACAATATAGAGGATATACTGTGGAGCAGAGAAAATATCTACTTGCAACCCAGGAGCCTGTCACCTATCCCATCGACGAAAGCAGTGGATGGACATACGATCTGTTGCGTCTACTAGCCGATCCGGAACTGGGCAGCACGGACCTGACCGATACAACTACTGATACCGAGAAAATCACCATCGAAAATCCAGACGCAGAACAAACCATTATTGTTGAGAAGAAGAAAAAGAAACGCAAGTAGCAGTTCACTTCTTGATAAAAACAAGAAAGTAGGAGTGGTTTTTCCGCGCATGCAGTTGTTTCACGACGCGGCTCACGGAGGCATTATTTCGTCGAACTACTACAAACAGATCTTTAGCAATCAACCCTTTCCGCTCATACTCGTTGATAATCTCAACATGGGTTAACCGCTGCTTGCCGGCACTAACCTCATCCTGGCACTTAACAATTAAAATGCCCTTTTTACGTAGAACACGATAAGCTTCGTCAGCGGCCTTGTAGTACAGGTCAAGTACAGCATCATGCCACTTGGGCTCCCCCTCAACCACGTTACCATTAGAATATGATTCGCGAAAGGCATTATACGTTCCAGAACCGCCAAAATGGTTTATATCTTTCCGCAAGAGACTCTCCATATAGGGTGGGTCGAGAACAACACAGTCAATTTCCTCATTTTTATATGGTAACTTGCGGCAATCGACACCCCTTTTTAAATCTGTAGCGCGAACAACATAATCTCCCTCGGCTACTTTCTTCCAAAACACACCTTTGCCCCAGGTTACATCAGCTACAATCGAGCCCTTCGGAACATGTAACTCCAAAACCAGGGGAAACACATCCTCATTTCCAGCAACATGGGCTGATTGGATAACATCAGACCTGGCGACGCCATTCTGAACTACGCGTTTCTTGCGCTGATCGTCGTCGGGCATGTCATCGCTCCAGGTCAAAGCAGTTTGTTTCCAGGTATGGCGCATTATAACATAACTCTTTCTATGGCGAATATCCCTTAGCGTGTAAGGCATATAGTATCACAGGTGCCCATAGAATGCAAACGGCTCACTCCGTCCGAAACACCACAAACCGCTGCTCCGGGCAATAGCGCCCCTCTACCTGATAGCTCTCGCCCTGCGGATATGTTGTGCGCAGCAGGTGCAGTCCCTCGACATCGTACAGGTGCAGCGCAAACCAGCCCGGCTGCCCGTTAAGATCCACCTCGGCCAGTTGCTCCAGCCCGACCACCTGATTATCGTAGGTAATATCGCCAATCCAGATAGCGACGGCGCGGTAGTCCACCCAGTGCGGATAACTGACGATCCAGGTATTCGCGCGCGGGTTGCCCTCCGCCACAAACGTCTCCAGTTCGCGGGCGATATCGCCGGCGTTGACGCCTACGCCGCAATACTGCGCCGGGTAGCGGTTGAACACCCGGTCAATGTTGAGCCCGATTACCAGCGCCGTCACGCCCACCAGCACCGTTGCCAACGCGCCGCGCACAAACAATGGCCGGGCGTGGCGCACCAGTTCCAGCAGCATCCCCGGCACAATCGCGCAGACGATCATCAGCATCGGGACCGCGCCGCCGGTGCGCACCGTGCTGGGGTTCTCTCCTGGAAAGGCGATACTCAGCGCTGAGGGGAAGAGCATCAGCACCCCGCTTCCCAGGATCAGAGCGGGCCAGGGATCGCGGGCCTTCAGACTCAGGGCCAGCATCGCCGCCGCACCGATGACCAGTAGCGCCCCCAGCACCAGATCCAGCGGGTGCGTGAAGGGGATATTCACCACCGGCACCACATCGTAGGTGTAGTTAAAAAAGAGCAGCACCCGCCGCAGATTATCCAGAAAGATCATGGCAACATCGCCCTGGATCGCCTGCTCCTGCCCCGTCAGGCGGGTGGTGGCGCGGTAGAGCAGCATCCCCGGCCGGTCGTAGCCGTAACGCAGCAGTGGCATCAGCACCAGCACCGTCATGCCTATCGCCAGCCCACCGTTGAACGCGATAGCATAGGCCGCCGCATACCGCCGCCGCAACAACTGCCGGCCGGCCCAAAGCCCCACCAGCAATCCGAACACCACCGGCATAAAACGATAGGCGGTGTAGCCCTGCAGGCCGATGCCCATTGCCAGACCGGCCGCCAGCAACGCGTTACGCTCATTGCGCCGCAGACCCCGCACCAGAAAATACATCGTCCAGGCCGTGGCGCAGGGTGCCAGTGGGTAGCGCAGGCCAAAGCGCGCCGGGATCACCGCCCAGCTTGCCACCGCCGCAAACAGCGTCGCCACCAGCGCAATCCGGCTGCCGAAGACCTCCCGCGCCAGCAGGAAGACCGCCGGCAGCATCAGCCAGCCGATCAGCGCGGTACCCAGCTTGAGCGCCATAAAATCGGCGGGTAGATTGAACAGCTTGACCAGCGCAACGGTCCAGTAGAATTGCCAGGGCTCACGCCCGGTGTTGCGTTCAAAAAAGATGTAGGGTTTGCCGTTGAGCACATCGTGGACATCCAGCAGCTTCTCGGCGTGGTCACTGCCCATCTCCAGCGGGTTGATCCCCAGAT
>CAKZQX010000893.1 GCA_937141995.1 uncultured Chloroflexaceae bacterium
GCTGCGCTTCGCGTAGGCTGTCGAGGATGGTCAGCACTTCGTGCAGCGCAGCCTGCGCCTGAAAGACCATGTCAATCCGGTGGAAATCAGCTTCGCGCCCACAGCGCCGATAGAGCGCCTGCATCTGCGCAACCTTGGTCTTATTCTCGACAGTACACGAGAGCATATCCTGGCGCAGTTGCGTCACATCCGCATGGCTTGCTCCCAGGAAAACCAGTTCCAGCGCGTATGTTCGCGTGTAGTCATAGCGGTTACAGTAGGGCGGCGAGGTCAGAATGAGATCAAAACTGTCCCGCGCAACCGTTGGCAGCAACTCCAGACATGATCCCGGTGTTACCTGGGGCACCGGGGCACTGGGCGTTGCCGCCGGATGAAACAGCGTTCCATAGCGTAGATCATAGGCCATCTGATCCAGCTTGGCCTGAATTGCCTGGTCAAACGACAGGATTGGCCCTTTGTCGAACGCTTTTTTCCCCTGCGACCGGCCCGACCGGGCATCCCAGCGCAGGTATTGACCATCTTTGCGGGTGAAACTGATATCTTCAAGTACGCAAAACGCGGCAAAGAGCGCCAGTTTGCGGATATGTTCATCGGCGATCCGGGTTGTGCAGTAGGCCACGTAGCCGGTCAGCGCTCGCTCGGTCTCCGGCGTAAACGCGCCCCGGGTGATGGCAATATGCTCGAGTGCATGCGCGGGATCATACCAGGCGGCGAAGTCAACCGTGTGCAGGGTGGCAACCGTGGCGGCAAAGCGTTCCGGATCAACCTGTTCCGCAGCAATCCGCGCCGTCATTGCATAGTGACCAACCGGCAGCAGTTCAATCCCGTACGTTTCCCATCCCTGCGCGGCAGCCCCAAAGAGCGCTGCCCCGGAGCCGGCAAAGGGATCGAGCAACCGGCCAGGCGTGGGATGCACCGTCCGCAAGAGATATTCCACCAGGCGGGAGGTAAACCCTTCCCGGTATTTAAACCAGCGGTAGACGGGGGTGGTCTTATCCGCCTGATAGCTGACCAGAGTACGATCAAGCTCGCGGTTGAGTTCGAGCCGCCCGGCGAACTGATTGAACAGGGACTCCCGACAGGCACGCGTCGTCTCTCGCTGAGTTGCCACTATAAACTACCTCATTATATAAAAAAGACAGACATCAATATTTTACACGGTTACGTGTCGTATGTCAAGCACTTTTGAGCTTCCTTGAGCTTCGACGGTGACACTTATTCTACCGCACCTTGACAGGAGTAGCACAGTGAAGAATGTAAGGTTGTGATGATGCGGTTGAGGCAGTCGGTATAATGGACCGCATTGATTTGCCACACGCCAGAGATCATCGTTTGAACAGCACTCCATGCAGATGTAAGGAATGGAATAAGACAGATGTTTCAATGATACACGATTTCGTGTCATGGGTCAATCCATCATCTGTCCCCTGTCCCCTGTAACCTGTTTCCCCATCCGTACGTCATATCCCGATGAACGGCTGCCGGGTTTCTTCCATTCTGATAAGTTGAGATGAGATGAGATGCATGTATGACGACGATTTTGCTGGTCGAAGATACCCCTGATCTAGTGCAGGTGTTGACGCGCGAGTTGACCGCCGCCGGCTACCGGGTACTGGCGGTGGGTGATGGCCGGAGCGCGTTGCAACTTCATGCGGAAGCGCAACCGGCGCTGGTGATCCTCGACTGGATGTTGCCGCAACTGGATGGGCTGGAGGTGCTGCGCCGCCTGCGCCAGTCCGCAACCACGCCGGTTCTGATGCTGACCGCGCGGGGCGAGGAGGTTGACCGGGTACTCGGCCTCGAAGTGGGCGCGGATGACTACCTGACCAAGCCCTTCAGCATGCGCGAACTGCTGGCGCGGGTGCGGGCCTCCGTCCTCGCCGCCTTCGAGCACCAGGAGCTG
>CAKZQX010000894.1 GCA_937141995.1 uncultured Chloroflexaceae bacterium
GCGCTGGCCCGATCCGGAGAGCACGCAGGTGTCGGTGGCGTCGGCGCTGCGCGGAGCGACTGTGGTCGCCTGCGATTACAACCGGGACTACTGCGATATCATTGCCCTGCGCGCGGCCCGCCACGGAATGACGCTGCCGATCTACAATGTCGCCGGGGAAGCGTTACCATTCCAACCCGCCAGCTTCGATATTGTGGTAAGCTGGGATGTGATCGAGCATGTCCACGCACCCAATCAGTTGCTGACGGAGATCGCGCGCGTCCTGCGTCCCGGTGGGCATGCGCTGCTGACGGTTGTCAATCGCCGCGCCTGGAATGATCCGCACTACCATATTAGCGGGATCAACTGGTTGCCGCGTACCTGGGCCGAGTGGATTATTGCACGCAAGGGTCGCAGCAAACAGCATATGGCATTTCGGGATATGCAGCGGCTGCGGGAGTTACACTACTTCCACTACCGGGAGTTTGTGGCCCTGGCGCGGCGGCATGGTTTCCGTGTGCGCGATCTGCGCGAGGAGTTGCTGCGCAGCGGCCGCCTGCCCAGCCGCAAGCGCAGCCGCCGGATCATTCGCACGGTCCTGCGCACCATCGGCGTGGAGGGTCCGGCATACCGGCTGCAACGCCGCTGGTACATGGGGGTATTTGAACTGGCCCTGACGAGGCAAACATAGTTGTTATTACAGGACTTACGTAGTGGGAGTTTGGAGCACGAAAACCACGAAATGAGCGAAAAACGCGAAAGTCAAAGAGCGTTTTTCGTCCAGCCAAACATCCAGTTTGAATGCCTACCGCATAGTGTGGTGTTATTTAGTCTGAAGAAACAAGAAAGGTTGAACGATGCGCCATATCAAATTGATCATGATCGGACTGCTGGCAGGCTTACTGCTGGCAGCATGTGGGACACCTGCCGCTGAGCAGGCAACGGGTGCAGGAACAACCCAGGTGATGACGGTCTATAAGTCGCCCACCTGCGGCTGCTGTACCGACTGGGTGAGTTATGTGGAAGAGCATGGCTACACCGTCACGGTCGAGGAGGTACCGAACATCGCGCCGATCAAGGCCGAGCACAAGGTACCCACCAGTATGCAGTCCTGCCACACCGCAATCCTGGATGGTTACGTAATCGAGGGGCATGTGCCGGTGGCGGATATCGAACGCCTGCTGGCAGAGCGCCCGGATGTGGTCGGGATTGCCGTCCCCGGCATGCCGCTGGGCTCCCCCGGCATGGAGGTTGACGGGGTTGATCCACAACCGTTCGATGTTGTGACCTTCGATGCCGCCGGTACCACTGAGGTGTTTTCCAGCTATCATCAATAAATTGGTTCTGTGGTTCTTCCCCATGGCACATCCTTTGCAATAACAAACCGTGATCGAGGCAAAAAAGAGATGAAGAGCTATGGAGAGAACCCGAAATGAACCAATTTCAACAAAGTTTGCAGGCTATACTGACCAATCCCTGGTTTCTTGGCATCTGGATTGTGCTGGTGCTGGTTGCGCTGGGTATTTTGATCCACGACCTGCGGCAGCACAATCCCGGCATTATGCCGCTGATGAAAGCCGTCTGGTTCCTGACGGTGCTCTACTCCGGCCCGGTGGGACTGGCGATCTACTACTACTCCGGGCGCAAGCAGATCCGCCGCGACTCGCTCTGGCGGCGGGGTTTCCGCTCCACCTCGCACTGCTACTCCGGCTGTGGCGCAGGTGAAGTGACCGGGATAATTATCGCCGCCGGGTTGCTCTCGCTGAGTACCTGGTGGGTCGCCGGAATTACCTTCCTATTGGCATATGTGGCCGGTTATACCCTGACTGTCGGCCCACTGATGCAGCAGGGCGTCGGGCTGCGGCAGGCACTGAGAGATGCCTTCTACAGCGAGACCGCCAGCATTACGGTGATGGAGATCGTGGCAATCGGCACCGATATCTGGCTGGCGG
>CAKZQX010000895.1 GCA_937141995.1 uncultured Chloroflexaceae bacterium
GGACGATTGGAAACGACAATATTCTGGTCCCGGCGGCGATGGATGGTATTTCCTTCGAGTTTGGGCGGATGATGCGCGTACCCGTGGGCGAGGGTATCACCGGGCAGGTGGCGGCCTCGGGCAAACCAGTGGTCATTATTGATGTGGAAGCCGAGGGCGGCTCGCTCTATCCTGACTTTAATCGTACGAACCGGCTGACTTCGTTTATGGGTGTGCCGGTCATCTCACGCGAACGCACCATCGGTGTGCTGAGTGTGATGACGGTAGAGTGCCGTACATTCAGTGAAGACGAGACGCGGTTGCTGGCAGGTCTGGCGGACCAGGCGGCGATTGCGCTGGAAAATGCGCGCCTGTTCCAGGAACGGGAGCGGCGGATCAGGGAGTTGACGACGATTAACGAGATCAGTGCCGCCGTGAACGCCACGCATAGTCTCGATGTGTTGTTGCATGAACTCTATCGCGGAATTAGCGAGATTATTGACATCCGCACCTCGCTGATTGGCCTCTATGATGATCAGACGGATATCCTGTCCTATCCGATCTGTTATGATCAGGGCCGTCAGGTGCAACTGGAGCCGGTGCCGCTGCCGCGCGGGTCCAGCGGATGGGCCATTCGCAATCGTGAACCGCTGCTGCTGTCAACGGCGGAAGCGGCGTACGAGATGGGGTTGGATATCGAAACCGGCCGGATCGGGTCGCATACGCTGGAAGAGTCGTTTCTGGTAGCACCGATTATCTCAAATGATCGCGTGCTGGGAGTGATCAACATCCAGAGCTATGAACCGTATGCGTTTGACACCGACGATCTGCGCTTTATCAGTACCGTGGCCAACCAGGCCGCGGTGGCGATTAACAATGCCCGGTTGTTCACCGAGCGTGAACGGCGTATCCAGGAACTGGCAACATTTAATGAGATTGGGCAGGCGTTGAGCGCAACCGTCAGCTTTGAAGAATTGCCCGCTCTGATCTATCGGCAGACAAGCCGACTGCTTGATGCGACCAATTTTTATATGGCGCTACTGGATGTGACACACGATGAGATTACCTTTCCGCTCTTCTATGAAGAGGGCAACCGGCGTGAGCAGCCACCCGTGCGTGCCGGCAATAGCCTGACCTGGCATGTCGTGCGGTCGCGTGAGGCGCTGCTATTGCAGGAGCCAGGGTTGCGGGAGCAACTGATTGCGCGCGGTATTACGCCACTGGTGAGCGGGAATTCGCCCCGGGCCTGGCTTGGTGTGCCGATGATTGTTGCCGATAAGGTCATCGGCGTGATCGGCATTCAGGATCATCATGATGAAAATGCCTACGGCCCGGAGGATGTGCGACTGCTCTCCACAATTGCTTCCTGGGCGGCCATCGCGCTGGAGAATGCGCGTCTGATCGAAGAGTCGCGGCAGAATGTGCGCGAGTTGACGGCGCTCTATGATGTCAGTGTGCAGTTGTCCGGGACGCTGGATGCGGGTGAGATGTGGCGACTGGTGACGCAGGCGGCTCTGGATCTGCTTGATGCCGAAATGTGTGCGGTGATCCAGTGTGATGCTGAGGGGAATATACACAACCAGATATTATCCGATCGTACGGGCGTTCACGAGAGGTTGTCCCTGGATATGTCTATGGATGGGTTGACCATGCAGGTGCTTACGATGGATCACCCCCTGGCTGTGCCCGATCTGGCGGCGGTGCAACCGGATTCATCGGCGCTGGCGCTGGGCGCGCGGAGTGGTCTGGGCATTGCGCTGGGGACATCCGAGGAGCGCCTGGGCGTGCTCTGGGTCGGCGTCAGTCAGCCATACGAGTGGACCGTGCATCAGATGTCGCTCCTGTCAATCCTGGCAAACCAGGCCGGGCAGGCGCTCCAGAGTGCCCACCTGTTTGATCAGGTCAGCAATCTGGCGGCTGATCTGGAACGGCGGGTTGCCGAGCGAACGGCCGCGCTGGCAGATGCGAACACGCAGGTGCTGGAGGAGAAGGAGCGACTGGAGGTTGTTCACGAGATTACGCTGGCGCTGACGGAAACGCTGGATCTGAATGAGATTATCAGCCGGACGCTGGAGATGTCGTCAACCAACCTGGGCGTTGCGCGCGGCTCTATTATGCTGCGGGAACAGTCCAGCGGCGAACTGGTCTGCCGGGCAGTCCTGCAAGATCGCGGCGTGGTGCGCAGCGCCAGCCAGCCGATCAGTTTTAGTGGTGGTACCGGGTTGGCCGGCTGGGTAATCATGCAACAGGAACCGGCCCGGATTGAAGATGTGCGGCATGACCCACGCTGGGTTATCGAGGAGGGTCGCGCCGATGATGTGCGCTCGGTCGCGGCGGTACCGCTGATGACCCGCGATGCTACGCTCGGTGTGCTGGTTCTGACCAGTCCGATCATTGGGCACTTTACCGAGGCGCATATCCGGTTGCTGGCGACGATTGCCAACGAGGTGGCGATTGCGATTAACAACGCCACGTTGTACAGCTATATTACCGAGATGGCGACCCGTCTGGCCGATCTGCTGGAGCATCAGCGCGAGGAGACGAGTAAGAGCCGGGCCATTCTCCGCAGCGTGACCGAGGGCGTCATTGTGTTGGACGAGGAGCAGCGGATTGCGCTGTTCAACCCGGCGGCCGAGCAGGTGCTGGACATTGCGGCGGCCGAGGTCATGGAGCGGCCAATGGTGCTACTGGCGGCCCAGGGTAATACCGATGCCCAACGCAAACGCGCCGGGATCATCTATAATGGACTGCACGAGGGATTGGAGAAGTCGCGCGAACAGCAGAGCATTTACAGTATGTCGCTGGAACTGCCGGAGCCGCCGCAGACCATTGCGGTCAATATTGCCCCGGTCCTGGGGCCGGATGACCGACGCTATGGTGATGTCGCGGTGCTGCGGGATGTTACCCGCGAAATTGAGGCCGACCGGGCCAAGCGGGAATTTATCTCCAAAGTATCGCACGAGTTGCGGACGCCGTTGACGGCGATCAAGGGCCATGTCGATCTGTTGCTGCTGGGATCGATGGGACCGCTCAACGAAGTACAGATCAATGGTCTGACAGTTGCTAAGAACAATGCCAACCGGCTGCGGGATCTGATCGAGGATATTCTGGACATCTCGCGGATCGATTCGGGTCGTATTCAACTCTACTTCAAAGAGGTTGATATTCCAATGATTATCAACGATGTGGCACAGTCGTTGAGTGTTGAGGCTGAACGGAAAAATATGACGGTGCATATTGAGATTGCCGATGATTTGCCGCTGGTAAGTGCCGACCAGAAGCGACTGACCCAGGTTATCTTGAATCTCTTCTCAAATGCGGTGAAGTACACATTCACCGGAGGCCGGATCTGGGTACGGACATTTCTTAACCCGGCAAATATGTTGCAGGTGGAAATCGAAGATACCGGGGTGGGTATGTCGCCGGAACAGCAGGCCAAACTCTTCCGACCGTTTTATCGAGCTGATAACCCGCTCCGTGATGAAGTCGGCGGGACCGGCCTGGGCCTCTCAATCGCCAGGTCGCTGG
>CAKZQX010000896.1 GCA_937141995.1 uncultured Chloroflexaceae bacterium
CCGCCGATGAACCCTGTCTATGCAATTGTGGGCGCAAACGCGGTAAGGTGAGGCTCATCCCCACCCGATATTCTCCTCTTTTGGTTTCTTGCCCTTACCGCCCTCTTCATCCTCGCCCTTGCCGCTTAGTTCCTCTTCGAGCATCTGATCAACCATCTCGTCCCAGTCTTCACCCGCGTCTTCGCCCAGTTCTTTGCCCATCTTCTTGGCCCACTTTGCAATCGAGCGGGGATCGTCCTCATCCAGCCCGGCAAAGGTCGAAGGGTCAGACATGGCTTCCAGGCGTGCCTCCTCCGACTTGATCGTGGCAAACTGCGAGACGGCCCGCTGCACCTGGGTGGAACCACAGCGCGGGCAGACCAGCTCCGTCGGATCGCTAAAACCACGTACCAGCTTCTGAAAGCGCGCGTGGCAGTCCGGACAGACGTATTCATAGATTGGCATAGGGTTCCTCTCTCTCTTGTTCAGTAAGATTATCGGTTTTCAAGACCATCCAGTCGTTTGTACGAGTTACGCGGTCACTCCTCCGGAAGGAACATGCGCCTCCGGCAAGAAAAAAGGGCCATTCTACCGCAGGCAAAGCGGGCTTGCATCGGGTTACACACCCGGTTTGCATGGCAACCACGTAACTCCTGTCATTCAAGCACTTCCAGTATCAGCGGTGGGGGCGGGGTGGGCTGGTCTTCCAGGGTGTAAGCCGCCAGCAGGCGCGGCGCAACGCGGGCAGCATCGGCTTCGCCGGCGGCGTGAATCTCTAGCAGAAGTGTCCCGGCCTCGACCGCATCGCCCAACCGTGCCGCCGGCACCAACCCGACCGCCGGATCAATGGTATCGTCCTTATGTTTGCGACCCCCACCCAACTCATTGACCACCAGACCGGCCACCTGGGTATCAATCGCGGTGATGTAGCCACTACGCGGCGCACGCAGCGGCATCACCACCGGAGCCTGGGGCAGGCGCTGCGGATCATCCAGAGCCGCCAGATCGCCGCCCTGGTTGGCAACCATCTGGCGAAACTTCTGCCAGGCCGTACCGTCCGCCAGTGCCTGCTCCAGCATCTGGCGGGCCACGGTTGCGTCGTTGGTCTTTCCCGCCAGCAGCAGCAGCCGGGTTCCCAGCACCAGACAGAGTTCGCGCAGATCGGCGGGACCGTGTCCTTGCAGGGCGGCCAGCGCCTCGCGCACCTCCAGCGCATTGCCGATAGCACTGCCCAACGGCTGCTCCATCGAGCTAATCACCGCCGCAACCCGCCGCCCGGCATGCTGCCCGATGCCCACCATCGTCTGCGCCAGCAGCCGCGCCTGCTCCGGTGTGCGCACAAACGCACCGCTGCCATACTTTACATCCAACACAATACAGTCGGTGCCCGCTGCCAGCTTCTTGCTCATAATGCTGGCGGCAATCAGCGGGATCGACTCGACGGTCGCCGTCACATCCCGCAGCGCATAGAGGCGTTTGTCGGCGGGGGCCAGATCGGCGGTCTGCGCGGCAATCACCAGTCCCACCTCGCGCACCGCCCGGCAAAAAGCAGCAAGTGCCAGATCGGTGCGAAAGCCGGGAATGCTCTCCAGTTTGTCGATGGTACCACCGCTAAAGCCCAGACCGCGCCCGCTCATCTTCGCCACCGGCAGCCCGATGGCCGCGACCAGCGGCGCAAGCAGCAGCGTGGTTTTATCGCCCACGCCCCCCGTGGAGTGCTTATCCACTGTTAGCGGCGCATGGGCGTGCAGATCGAGCATAGTGCCGCTACGGGCCATCGCCAGCGTCAGATCGGCCGTCTCGCGCACATCCATCCCACGCAGCACGACCGCCATGGCCCAGGCCGCCATCTGATAGTCGGGAATCTCACCCCGCGTATACCCTGCGATGAGCCAGGCGATCTCTTCAGCCGCAAGCGCCTCACCGTCACGTTTTTTGGCAATGATATCGATTGTGCGCATGAAACTTACGAATGGTTAAGGGTTAAGGGTTAAGGGTTAAATCCGTAACCGTTAACCCCTAACGCAACTCCTTTCAAATAAGCTCCTGGCGTGCAGCAAGTCCACTACATCCAGTCAATTTGTACAGTTTGGAGCACTAAATAACTCTTATTTGAAAGGTATTGCCCCTAACCGTTAACCCCTAACCGTTAACCCCTAACCGTTAACCCTTAACCGTCAACCCCTTAATCACGCGTGGCAACTGGGTAAAGAGATCGCTCGCCAGCGTACCCATCTCGCCGAGTTCTTCCCGCACCAGCGCCCCCGCCGCCGCATGCAGGTAGACCCCCAGCACCGCAGCGTCAAACAGCTTTAGCCCCTGGGCCAGCAACCCCGCAATCGCCCCCGAGAGCACATCGCCGGTTCCGGCGGTTGCCAGAGCCGGATTACCGACCGCGTGAACGACGCTACGGCCATCCGGCGCAGCAATCACCGTCGTTGCGCCCTTGAACACCACCACCTGATTCCAGCGCGCCGCCGCGTCAGTTGCTACTTCCACCGGATCATCCGCCAGTTCTTCAACCTGGAGCAACCGCTTCATCTCTCCCGGATGCGGTGTGAGGATAAAATGCTCCCGGTTGAGACGCTCGGGCCAGTCTTCGATGGCCGACAGCAGATTCAGACCATCGGCATCAATGACGGTCGGCGGGAGTTGCGGTGGTTCGGTCTGGCCGGATGGGGTCTCGGGCTGCTCCTCCTGGATGCGAAAGCCAACCCGCGGCCGCTTGCGCGACTGCTCCATGCCAAACAGGCGCTGAATAAACCGGCTGGTCGGCTCTTCCTGCCCCAGGCCCGGCCCAACCAGCAGCGCCTGGTAGCCGTCAAGATTCTTCAGCAGTTCTTCCGCCGCCGACAGACCAAGGGTGCCCAGTTCGGCCTCGGGCAGTGGCAGTAACGTCACCTCCGGACCGCGCCCGCCGGCAAGTAGAACACTGCG
Organism: uncultured Chloroflexaceae bacterium; assembly: GCA_937141995.1. Classification (GTDB taxonomy): domain Bacteria; phylum Chloroflexota; class Chloroflexia; order Chloroflexales; family Chloroflexaceae; genus CAKZQX01. The sequence goes on from CAKZQX010000896.1 coordinate 2,917, forward strand.
GGCCGTTGCCAGCGTCACCAACCCGGCCCCAACGCGCCCCGCGCCGGTGGTTGCCAGGGTTGCCGCGCCGGGATAGTGCAGGGAACCGGCCACAATCATCACTTTGCCAAACGTTCCCTTGTGTGAATCCTCCGGACGTGCAGGCAAAAGTGCCCGCGCCTGTTCTGCCGTGATAACTTCGCTCATAATCATCTCCAGGTCACGCGGCGGGATACCGATATCGGCCAGGGTCAACTCGCCCGCGTATAATTTTCCAGGATAAAACAGCAGGCCGCGCTTGGGCAACCCGGTTGCAACGGTGATATCCGCGTGTAGGGCCACCTCCAGCACCGCTCCGCTATCCGAGTGAATGCCGGTCGGAACATCGATTGCCAGAATAGTAGCGGTCATGCCCGGCGTAGTGCTACCGGTGTGTTGTTCGCTGAGATGGTTGACCGTTGTAACAATTTCGGCCAGGTCGCCTGCTACGGGACGGCTGGTACCCATGCCCAACAGCGCATCCACAATCAGGTCCGCCTCCGTGAGTAATTGGCGCAGATGGGTGCGATCAGCATCGTCTGCTGCTGCGATCTCGGGTATATCACGCCGGCG
>CAKZQX010000897.1 GCA_937141995.1 uncultured Chloroflexaceae bacterium
CACCCAGCATGCCGTGTGACCGACGCGAATCATCTTTTCAGACAGTCTCTGAGAACGCAAAATTACACTCTCAGTCTAGCCCGGACATGTCACCGGACCATCGTGCAACTGTCGCAATTTTGTCGCAACGCGGACAACAAAAAACGAGCCGCCGGATGGCGACTCGTTAAGGGTTAGAGCAAGAGGAACAACACAGAACGTTGTTCTCTGTTGTTTTGTTCTCTGTTCTCTCCGTATCTGGCTACGGCTTATCGTTGTTCTGGCGATACTTGCGCATGACACGGTTGATGTCGCGGCTCAAGGTTTTCTCGCGCTGCCGCCGCACCTGCTTCACGCTCGTAGGCGGCTGATACGCGCGGGGTTGCTTGCGGATGCGCTCCTCCTGCGCCAGATCGTCCAGGTCATCCCGCTCGTCCAGCGCGTCATCCCACTGGCGGATACGCGTCAGGGTCCGGTTATGCTGTTTGCGTGACATGGGTAGAGTTATCCTTCTTAACTACAGATAGAGATACATTATCGGGTAAGCGTGCGCGAACTCCCAGCGGCTTACTGCTGAACAGCCGCCGCTATGGGTGAAGCATCTGCGCACCCACGCCCCGCATCTGTAGCGCAAAGGATTAGCGAAGAAAGTGGCGGGAAGTGGACACGCCGGCAAGCACACTGGTCAGGATAACAATTCCGGCAAGCATATGCATGTCCTCCTTCCTGAAGGGGTAGAATAAATACTGATGTGAGCATAGCATGCCCAGGGCCGCGCTGTCAAGATGCTGCGGCTCCGACTTTCGATGGAACCGGCCCGGCATAGGGCAGCCAGACGCTGAAGCAACTGCCCATCCCCGCCTCGCTGCTCACACTGACCCGGCCACCCATCGCCTCGGTCAACTCTTTCACCAGCGCCAGGCCCAACCCCGCGCCGGCCGTATCCTGTGCCCGGGTCGCCTGCGCCCGGTAGAAGCGCTCCCAGATATGCGGCAGATCTTCCGGGGCGATGCCTGCGCCGGTATCCTGCACCTGCACCTGCACACCACCCGCTGCCGGGGAAACCGCCACCGCGACGATCCCGCCCGGCGGGGTGTGGCGCACCGCATTGCGCAGCAGGTTGTAGAGCACCTGCTCCAGTCGGCCCGCATCAACCAGGGCCGGCGGCGTGGCCGGGTCCACTTCGGCCAGGATCTGCACCCGGTCGCGCTGCCATGCCGGCGGCGCGGTCGCCGCCACACACTGCTGCGCCACTTCTCCAACGGCGGTAGGGCTACAACGCAGTGCCAGGCTGCCGCCCTCAACCTGGGCCAGCGCAAACAGATCATCAATCAGCCGTTGCAGTCGGATCGTCTCGCGCAGCATCACGTCCATGTCCTGCTGCAGCGTTGGTGGCGGCGTGGTCTCCCAGCGGGTACGATTCGACTCCAGATAGCCGCGTACCGTCGTCACCGGCGTACGCAGTTCGTGCGAGACCCCGGCAACCAGCTCCCGCCGCGCCTCCGACAGCGCGGTAACGGTGTCACGTTCGGCCTGCAGGTCGCGCATGGCCCGTTCCAGATCTGCCGCCATTGCGTTGAAGTTGGCCTGCAGCCGGGCCACCTCATCCGCGCCAAGCACCGGCACCCGCACACTATAATCACCCGCCCGTAGCGCCCCCGTCGCCGCCGCCAGCATCTCCAGCCGGCGGGTTGCCCGGCGAGCCACAATGTAGGAGACCAGCGCCGAGGGTGGCAGCACCGCCGCCAGCACCAGCACGACCAGCATAGTCAGTATACTCAACACCGGCAGCACCCCGGTGGCAATCTCCTGGATCAATGCTCCAGTGGGACTGGGCGGCGGCGTCAACTGCCCAGCCGGCTGTGAACGCACAATCATAATGGTCAGCATTAGTGCGAAGAACAGCGACACGGTGGCAACAACGGCCATGTGCGTATGGGTGAAGGCCCAGAGCAGCCGTCGTCGCCGCAGCCGATCCCAGAAGAGCCAGAGGCGAATCCCGGCACGGAAGAGGAGAAAGCCACCGCCGCCCGCGAACAGCACAAAGGAGACCAGCAGCATCTGCGTCTGCCCATCGGGGGGCACCAGCGGGTGCCACAGCGTCGCCGGCAGCAGCATTGCGCCGTTGATCAGCGTCAGCCCGGCGGCCGTCACCGCCTCGCGCAGCAGATGCCGCCACCAGGAAGATGCTGTCACGCGTAATCGCAGCGCGCAGACCAGCGTGCAGGCCACGCCC
>CAKZQX010000898.1 GCA_937141995.1 uncultured Chloroflexaceae bacterium
AAGTGATTGTGCAACTGGCGAAAAAACTGTCTGGTGAAGCCCGCCCGCGTACGCCCTGGCCACCCGCGTTGCCGACGGCATTGACGATGTCCTATCCGTTGATTGCAGAATATCTTGCCCCGGATGCGCGCACACTTGTCACGTTGGGGCATAGCAAGCGGTTGGCCCTTAATCCCTTTGCGCAAGCCTGGCTGGAGGGCAGCGGCACCTGGTATGGGCTTGACTGGAACACAACGGCAATGCGTGCCGTTGTCGGGTTGCTGGACAATCCTTACCATGCGCAACAGGGCCCGCTGGTGGTTGATTTTACCCGAGGGCATGCTGTATTGTTTGGCGCGTCGGGTTGGGGTAAAACAACCTTTATGCGCTCACTAGTAGTGAGCCTGGCATGCACCCACTCGCCAGATGAGTTTCAGGCGCATGTGCTCGATCTTGGCGGACATAGTCTCGAAGTGCTGGGAGCATTACCGCACGTCGGGACAATTATTACACCGGATGAGCGTGGCTATGAAGAGCGAGTTCAGGAGTTGTGGCGCGAACTCAATGACCTGGTTGATATGCGTAAGAAACTGTTTACCAAAGCCGGTGTTTCAACCTTTTACGAGTATAACCGTGTTCCTGACAGACAGCGCGAACCGGCGATCCTGGTTGTACTGGACAATATGACGGAGTTTATCGAGACCTTTGGTGAAATGGGGCAGAAGGCCCGCAAGGGTGATGGTGATAGTTTGCTGGAAGCATTTGTGCTACTGGCACGTCAGGGCAAAGCCTATGGCCTCCATTTTGCCATCTCTGCCAGTCGGTTGAATGCGCTCTCGAGTAAACTCTACAGCCTGTTTACCGAACGATACACGCTCCGTTTGTCCGAGGCAAGTGATTACAGTGCGATTGTTGGTAGTCAGGTGAGCGAGATTGAGGAGATTACCGGGCGCGGCTATACCCGTAGCGGACGGCTGCCACTCGCGTTTCAGGTAGCATTGCCCCCCAACACAGTTGATGATCAAGGGCAGGTTAGTGGTGAAATTGCCCAGATCCGCATGCTGGGCGAACGTATGCAGACATACATCAAACAGGCCGCCCATCCCTATCGTCAGCCGCTATACATTGCGGCCCTGCCGAAAAGCTCTTCCTATCGGCAGGTGTTACGCGAGGTGTTTCAACTAAGCCAGCAGGAACAGACATTTCTGGATGAGCTTAAAGTGGCTGTCCAGCAAACATGGGAGCGTCATGCCAGCGCCGAACATGCTGACTGGTTGGAAGTGACGCTGGGTATTACGTCGGGTAATCGTCTGCGCCCACTCTACTTGGAAGCAAAAAAAGATGGCGTCCACGGCATGATCGCGGGTGGTACCGGCTCCGGCAAGTCTGAACTACTGATGACCCTGATTGTTGGTCTGGCGCTCAACTACACGCCCGATATTCTCAACTTCGTACTGGTCGATTACAAAGGCGGTGGGGCATTCAAGCCGTTCGAGAGGTTACCGCACTGTGTCGATATTGTTACGAACCTGAATAAGTCAGCAGTAGACCGTATGTTTACCGCCATCAATGCGGAGATCCGCCGCCGCCAGGCATTGAATGCCGAAACCGGCACGAAGGATATTGTTGAATATCGGCTGAAGGGATGGCATAAAACGCATCAAGCCTATCCGCATCTCTTTATCATTATTGATGAATATGCCGAGATGATTGATGCCAACCCGGAGTATCGCGCCGAACTCGAGAGTATCACACGCGTTGGTCGTGCGCAGGGAATTAACTTGATCCTGGCATCACAACGGCCCAAGGGTGTCTCAGACCAGATGCGGGCAAACATCAAGTTGCGACTCTGTCTGCGGGTTGAGCAAACTGATACCAGCCAGGAGTTGTTGCGCCGCCCGGATGCTGCGTTTTTGCCAAATAGTATGCCTGGCCGGGGGTATTTGCAGGTGGGGAACGAAACTATCGAACTTATTCAAGTTTCCTACACTGGTGAGGCGCAACCGGATAACCGTGCTCCACTGGTTACATGGCCGGAGCGCGTGCAGGGTACCAATCAAGCAGGTAACGTCGAAATACCGCGTCTGTATGATATGGCCGTGACGCTGGTTTCGGAGTTGACCAGTGGTCAGCAGGTAGCAAAACCCTGGCCGAGTTTTCTACCAGATACCTTTAGTTTGCAAATGCCACTCCTCGATGCAAAAAACAACCAGACATTTATTCTCGAACCTGCAGTGACAGACTGGTTGAACAATGATATTGAGGGTCTCTGGGCCGGGGTAGACTGGCAGAAAGATGCGTTGTATCCGGTTGTTGGTCTGGTGGATGACCCAGCCGAAGCAGCACAGGATCCATTGCGGGTGAACTTGCGCACCAATCATCTGGCAATATTTGGTGATGCCGGCTTAGGTAAAACCACCCTGTTGCGCACACTGCTTATCAGCCTGATGGCTACGCACTCCCCGGCCGAATTTCAGGCCTATGTGCTTGATCTGGGAGGACGCAACCTGCGTAGTATGGAAGCATTTCCGCATGTTGGCGCAGTCGTTCATGCTAATGATGAGCATTTCGACGAGCGGCTGCAACGCTTGATGGAAAAATTGTCGCGCATGACGGAGCAACGGCAGCAGATGATTAGCGAAGCCGATGTCAGTACAATTTATGAATTTAATGCACGCTACCCTGATCAGTTGCTGCCACCAATCGTGGTGGTGATCGATAACTATGTTGAGCTACAAGAAAACTATGACGATCTGATTGCCAATGTCCTGTTACCAATGTTACGTCGTTCACTCTCGGTTGGTATTGTTTTTGTAATTACATGTAATGTCCCGAACAATATCGCAAGCAAAGTCTACAACATGTTTGGTGAGCGATTGACATTCAAACAGACAAACTTTGATCGCTATATCGATATTGTCGGGCGCGGCGCAGTGGAGATTGATGACCTGCCGGGACGGGGCTATATACGTCGCACTCGGCGACCACTGCTGTTCCACGCGGCCCAGGCGGTAGGGCTATTCCAGCCGGATGAGCCGGACCGGCGTGATGCGGCTGACGAGCTTCGCCTGATGACAGAGGCAATGCACGCCTGTCTGGAAAAACGTAAACTCCGGTATACCCGCCTCGATCCCATTGATATTCTGCCAGGACGGATTGCGCTCGACAGTGTAATACAGCATGCTGTGCCGGTATCGCCCCAACGGATTGAAGCAGTGATCGGGCAGACGGGCTCACTCGAAACAGCTCTGTTTGATCTCAATCAGTCAGGACCACATTTTGTGATTGCCGGACCACCGCGATCAGGCAAAACGACGACGTTGTATAACTGGGTGCTGTCACTCGCCGAACGGTATCCACCTGAGCGCGTCAAATTTGTCCTGGTTGATATGCAGCGCAAGTTCTTTGAATATGGTGGGAAACAGCGCCTGAGTGAACTACCGCATGTGCTGACCACCGTCGCTGAAGTTGAACAGATGCTTGTATTAGTAACCCATCTGCAAACAGAGGTGACGGTCCTGGCGAACCAACCCAATGCTACCTACAAGCTCTTCGTCGTCATCGATAACTATGACGAATTCAACGAAGAGACTGACAAAGACCGTAATCTGATTCGTGACCTGGCTACACTGGCCCGACGGTATGGCCGTGATGGACTGCACTTTATTATCAGTGGTGTACTTGATGGCAGCAAGAGCGATTTTCAGCGCCGGATTCAAGCGGCGAATTCGGGCATTGGTCTACAAACCGCACAGGCTCTCGACACGTTTCGCGTAGCACGCATGCCTGCCGCACTACGACGCGGTGAATTGCCATTGGGCCGCGGATATATGGTTCAATCCGGGCAGCCAACCCTGATTCAGGTTGCCGTCCCCTGGGCGTCAAGTGGCTTTGTGGCAACCACCGGCGACTTCGAGAATGAAACGGAGCAGTTGATCCAGACACTCGACACCTGGGTGCAAAAGCTTTGTGCGCGTTATCCTGACCAGCGGGCGTGCTGGGCTTCCGGGACGGTAGAGCCGGAGCCGACGCAGATGACCACACCCCAGCAGAGCGCGAAAACCCGGCGTATGATCGAAGTGCTTCAGGCTGGTATGCGCAAAGAGCTTGCCCGGTTGCAGGATGGAAATGGGGCTGAAGAATTGCTGACGACAGCACTGGTGCAGCAGATGAATGCCAGCGGTTGGCAGGATGAAGCCATATTAAAGCCGCTGCTGAAGGGACTCTGGATTAAAGAACAGGTGGCAACAGGGATCTATTCCAGGGAAGAAGCGGAAGATATGTTCAATACCTGGGATATCGACTCGGTTCTGGACATGCTTGAGCATTTTCTGTCGAGCGGATCGGCAACGTAGGCGCATGTCGGGGTGGCGTGGTTTGCTCCGCCAACCGATGCGGAGAAGGAGCGTTGAGATATGGGTGCCAATCAACCACGGCTGGAGTTGTTCATCGACATTTTTGAGCAGAAGAACCAGCGTGCCCTGGCGCTGGCCGAACTGGAGCCGCCGGGGTTGGTCGAGGCAATTTTGCAGGAGTTTCGCGAACTGGAATATCTGGGAGATACGCCGGCCAGTTATCAGTTGCTGCGCGCAAACGACCAAACAGTGCTTGATGATAAGCGTCCGCTCAATAAACAACATATTACCGATAGTACGCGGTTAATTCTCCAGGAGCGCGAGGTTCCGTTGCCCGAGGGGACGCAACGCCCGACGCGGCATATTTATATGCGGGAACAACAGACCAGCAAGGTTTATAAACTCTCCTGGCTGCCAGCAATTATCGGACGTCCCGGTCAGAACCAGGCACATAACGACTGGGTGTTGGTAAACCTGAGTTCTCACCGTACCGGGTTGCGGGTCTCGCGCCGCCATGCCCAGATCAGCGAGTCGCACGGGAACTACTTCATCGAGAGCCTGTCGTCCAACCCAACCGCGCTTGAGGATAACGTGGGAACATGGACACTACTTGAACCTGACGCACGCTATGCTCTACATCACGGCGATTTTATTCACCTCGAACGGAGCAAAATCGTACTCAAGTTCATTATCCGTACAGAGGAGCAAGCATAATGGGAGACCATCACAAACCGGAGACCATCACAAACCGGGGATTGGCCCATTCTGATGCGGGAAAACTGTCGTGTGAAGTTGCATTGAACCTGGTTATTGCTCATTCCAATACGGTCTCCACTCATCGCTGCGCCGTTATCTGGGGGCTCGCCCGTTGGTGTGCGCTCGCTGCTTGTGCGCACACCCCTAGCGTAACGTTTGTGCAATCACGGGGCATGTCGTTCATGCATGCGCCCAATCGGATTGTTTGAACAACGGGAGGACTTCTTGAATCGCCACCTGGCCCGACAGGACAATGGTGGCCCCAGCAAACGGGCTGCGATCATCGAACCGCAGCGCCATGCCGGTTGCGGTGGTGATGACCTCGGCCCGGCACTGGGCCAGCACGCGCACCAGGGTCTTGACTTCGCCGAGCGCCTCCTGCAACGCATGATGCGCATCACGCACCAGCGGGCGCAGCCACTGCCCAGCCCAGCGCACGAAATTGGCAGCAAACAGGCTGAACTGCTCCTGGATCTGCATACCAATCGGCGAGCGCACCAACGGGCGGCGCATGGTCACCACGCCCTGTTGCGCTTTGCTGCCTGCTTCGATGATCTGACGGGCGTTCTCCTGCTGGAACCACTGCGGGGCCCGCAGATCCGTTCGTCCATACCTCAGCACTGTCGTGTACCGCATCCGATCAGCCCCAGATTCTGGGCATACGCCCCCAGCAGCACCAGCAAGGCGTGATCGGTGACCGTGGCGACGGGCGGATCGGCGGGTGGCACGGGCGGCACGGCTGGGGCAGACACCGGTGCCGGCGTGGCATCCGGCGGTGGTGCGGATCCCAGTCCCCACCACGACCATCCGGTTGCCCACAGATGCGTGGTCATATCCAGCAAGGCGGGCATCCACAGCAACGGCGGTATAATCATCCTGGAGTCCTTTCGTCTGGTCAGGCTGCTTTGGCTTGCACCTGCAAGTCTGACACAGATGGAAGGACTCCGCGAGCATTCAGTTGTCAATGTTCAAAAATGAACTGGTGTACGACGACTGAGCGTCTGATTGCACAAAAGTTACGCTAGGGCTTGTCAGCGCTTTAACTTTCCGACCAACCAGGCCCTCACCCGAGATTCGTGTCATCAGCCACATTACGCTGGAGCGTGTAGGCTTACGCCCTATCCCTGGGGGTGTGACAGTCGTCCCAGAATCATGGTTCTGGTGCGAACTGGACCTGGGGTGCCCCAAGCGCGCCGCAGTGGAATGCGAAGACACCTGGCAAAAAAGGCCGAGATTGGGCAAAAACTCGTACCAGACGTTCATGTCACCCAAAGATACCGAAAGAACGCATACGATGACATCTGCCGTGCTGCCTCTTCTCTCTTGATAGCTTCACAATGAGATATGTCAGTGGTTTGTCGCTTTTTACAGGAACGTTTTTCCGCCCCGCACGAGCCCGGATGATGACCGTCCCGCCGCCGGGCGAGCACCCACTGCCATACGTCATATGATCGGCAGCAGAACCAGGCACACACGGCGTGCGTCTGGTCGTGCTCCCCGTCGTTCCGGAGCGACACCCCGTGCCTACCCCTCAATACCGCACATAATCCACCGCGGTGTCATCGTCCGTCTCATCGGCTCCGATGTACCGCGCCGTCGTTTTCGGATCTTCGTGGCCCAGCATGGCCTGCA
>CAKZQX010000899.1 GCA_937141995.1 uncultured Chloroflexaceae bacterium
TAAAATGGTCAAGACTATCGCCCACGCTGGCTGCCAATTGACGGGCCAACTCGGGCACAGATGCATGGCGGTCCAGCGCCAGCGCGTTAGTCAATTGCCAATCCATATAGATATGCGCATCATGCTCATAGACATCCGGCAGACGTATACGCAGCATATCTACCAGACCCTCGAAGCAATCCCGCTCGGCGGGGCCACGCATAACGCTTTCGTGGTAGATGATATTCAGCATCTCGAAGGCCATCTCAGCATCCATAAGTTCCGGCTCGTCCAGTGTCTGCTGAAAGAGCGCGATCTGCCCTGCATAGTCGCGGGATTGAAATTCTTCCCAGCGCCGGTTAAACGCTTCAACATACGGGTCAGGTGCGGGTGGATCGGGCACAGGCACTGAAGGCAATGGTGGTAGTGCAACGGGGCGTTCATCAAGCATGTCCACTACTTCCTGGGAAGCCTGTGCCCGTTGCTCGCGCGCCTGTTTCGCGGTTGCCTGGTCTTTTTGCAAACAACACTTTTTGTACTTCTTGCCACTGCCACAGGGACAGGGATCATTTCTGCCAATTTTGCTCATGCTGGTTTCGCTTTCGCATACGTATACAAATTGCTCGGGAATAGTGGTACAGCTTAACGCATAATTGTGCTGATTTCAAGTAAAATCACCACAATTATGTCAATTCCTTACAAAACTCCCGCATTGCCTCTACAAAGGCCGCCGGCTGCTCCTCGTGGGGCATGTGACCGCTGTCGGGGATGACAACCAGTCGGGCATCGGGCAACTCCTCCGCCAGGCGGACGCTCTCGCTCGTCGGGACGGTGCGGTCATGTTCGCCGCTGATGACCAGTACCGGCACGCGCACGTCCGCCAGTTGATCCCCCGGACGTACCGCATGGCTTGCCAGGGTCAACTCCCAGAGCGCACGGTCCCAATGTTCCATTTGCAGCGTCTGCCGATAGTCGGCCAGCAGCTCCGGCGTCACCCGCGATTTGTCGTACCAGAAGCTGCGGATGGCCGTGTCGTGCAGCAGCGGGATCATCAGGCGCAACGGCAGCGGACCCAGCGGTCCCGTGCCGCGCAGCAGCCTGCGCAGCCAACCGGGGAATTCCATGACGGCATAGCCGCTGTAGACCATCGCGTCTTCCAGCACCAGCGCCGACACGCGCTCCGGATGCCGCTGGGCAGCGAGCAACGCCACCGTCCCCCCGGCGGAGTGGCCCACCAGCACAGCCTGATCAAGCTCCAGCCGATCAAGCAGGGCAATCGTCAGGTCGGCCTGAGCAATAGGGCCGTAGGGATTTGGACCATCCTTGCCGGGCGCGGGACGGGCGGTCAGGCCGAAGGCCGGGCGATCAAAGGCAATAACGGTAGCAAGCTCGGCCAGCGGCGGTGTCACTGCGCGCCAGGAGCGCAGGCTCAGGAAACTGCCATGCAGCAGCACCAGCGCGGGGCGGCCCTGTCCGGCGCGAGTGTAGTGGACCTGCAGGCCGCCAACATTAACAAACCGGCTGTCGGGCAGGGGTGACGGGCGGCGCTCCAGCGCCGACGTATCGGGGCCATCGTTCTGCGTTCGGCGAAAATAGCGTTTCCAGGGCATGCGGCATACCTCAGATATTCATAATGCGAGACATTCATCGGATGAATACCAGATTATAACGGTTGATCGGCGAATATTGCAATTAAGCATATGGAGCACACGAAGTGGGTAGTCAGCGCACGGAGTCGGGGCGATCTTACAGGTTGCGCAATACCTATTTCATATTGACAGAGCAGTACGTTTAATCTAAAATAGAAACAGTGTGAACACACTGGCTTATGTTCAGGAAGTTCATACCATGATGTATAATATTGCTTACACTCAAGAAGCTTTTGAGGATTTACAATGGTTTCGCAAACATGAACAAAGTATGATTATTGATGGTATTGAACAACAATTGCGCTATGAGCCAACAGTTGAAACAAGAAACCGTAAACGAATGTCTTTCAATGAAATTGCAGAGTGGGAGTTACGCCTTGGTAACTTTCGAGTATTATACAATATTGACGAACAAGTTCGAATAGTTGAAATTCAGCGTATTGGAGAGAAGCGCAGGAATGCGTTTTTCTTCAAAGGAAGGAAAACTGACGTATGATCACCTGGAACTATCGCGTCTTTCGTGAGGATAGTGGGGATTTTGTGATCCGCGAGGTCTTCTACGCAGAAGATGGCTCCATTCTTGGTTGCACAGCTAATGCGGTGGAGCCATTTGGCCAAACACTGGAAGAGTTAGCGACGAGTATTGCTGATTTCCAAGCGGCGCTGACATTGCCGGTTTTAAACCTCACTGATATGCCACAAACAGCAATACCGTCCAAGAGGAACTCCAGCGGACAAACCCTATCTAGTGCGGAGATGCGCACCAGACTGGGGTTAAGTAGCAGTTCTTCGGTAAATAAAGAGGCGTCCTGATGAGCATGGATGCAGATACCCCACCGGGCTACTACATAAAATAGCGAGGTATCCGCGGAGGTGGATGAGCGCGGGCCAACTGGCTTGCCCAACCTGATTGCTGATGACCATCAGGAACCTGACCATTCAACGTGACAGCCGGTTCTGCTGTATGCGTTCAAATTGGTACGATGGTTCCTCCTCATTTGTTTCCAACACCACTGATAACCCTATCAAGTAGTAACGCCTCCATGCTATACTCCTGTAGGCACCCTTTCTGCAAATAGGGCGAGAGAGAACAAAGAAACATAGAACCGAGTGCATCGGGCGCAGCGCGATGGGACAATCGGTTGGTTCTCTGTCCTGTGCATGTTCGTTATGTACACGAGTTACGCAGTGGGTACACAAACTGGACATGTGCCCAGGTGGAAGCCCGATTCGCCTGCGGCAGCATGGTACATTTTGATTTTGTTTCACAAAAAATTTGCACTATGTGCAAATTTTTTGTGAAACAAGATGGTTTCTTCCGCCCTGCTGGAGGCGGAATCTCCGGTCGGGTCAACGACCGCGTAACTCGTGTTATGTAAAATTGTTCACGCATCACGCATCACTGAAACATACAGAGGAGGAAAGCTTGAGTGAGTTATCTATGATGACCCTGGGCGCAGTTCAGGGGTATCGCCGTGCGGAGCGTTCGCTCATTCTGGAATGCGGCGGGCCACAGGTGGCGATTACCGTGCTCTCACCAGAGATAATCCGGGTACGGCTGGCAACCCAGGGAGAATTCATGCCGCGCCGCTCCTGGGCGGTGGCCCGCCCCGATGAGGATTTCGCCGAGACGCCCTTCGAGATAGAGGAGACCGAGCAGCAGATCCGCCTGCGCACCGAGGTTGTCACGGTGCAGATCGAGCGCGCCTCCTGCCGGGTCGCTTTTGCGCATGGCACGGGCGAGATCTTTTGTGCTGACGAAGACGGCATGCGCTGGGGGGATATTCCGCATAACGACGCGATGGCTTACGCGCTGGGAGCGGACAGCGTGGCCTGCATCAAGCGCATCGCCGAAGGCGAGCATTTCTACGGCTTTGGTGAGCGCACCGGTATGCTGGATAAACTGGGACAGCGCCTGACCAACTGGACCGTCGATCCGCCGATGGGCCATGGGCCGGGGACCGACCCGCTCTACATGGCGATCCCGGTCTGTATGCTGGTGCGGCCGGGCCTGGCCTATGGCGTCTTCTTCAACAACACCTGGCACAGCCGCTTTGACATCGGGCGCGAGCGACCAGGCACCTGGATGCTGGAGGCCGCCGGGGGCGAACTGGACTACTACCTGCTGTATGGCCCCACCCCGGCCGAGGTGCTGGCCCAGGTCGGCGAACTGCTGGGCCGCATGCCACTGCCACCGCGCTGGGCACTGGGCTACCACCAGAGCCGCTGGAGCTACGAGACCGAAGCCGATATGCGCGCGCTGGCCGCCGATTTTCGCAACCGCGACATCCCCTGCGATGTAATCCACTTCGATATTGACTACATGGCCGGCTACCGCGTCTTCACCTGGGATGCACAGCGCTTCCCCGACCCGCCCGGACTGCTGGCCGACCTGCGGCGCGATCACTTCCATGCGGTGGCGATTATCGATCCCGGCGTCAAAGCCGACCCCGACTACCAGGTCTATCAAGATGGACTGGAGCGGGATATGTTTGTGCGCAAGGCCAATGGCGAAGTTTTCCATGGCTATGTCTGGCCGGATGACGCGGTCTTTAGCGATTATACTCGCCCGGAAGTACGGCAGTGGTGGGGCGATCAGCAAAAGGTGTTGCTCGACCAGGGCATCAGCGGCATCTGGAATGATATGAACGAGCCGACATCGTTTGAACGCCCCTTCAGCGAGGGCTTTAGTCCGGCGGGGACAATTGACCTGGACGCGGTGCAAGGCCCGGCAGAAGAGCAGACGGTCCACGCAGAGGTGCATAATCTGTATGGATCAGGCATGGCGCGGGCATGCTACGAGGGGTTGCGGCGGCACCTGGGCGGTGAGCGGCCGTTTGTGCTGACTCGCTCGGCCTACGCCGGCATCCAGCGCTGGAGTGCCGGCTGGATGGGGGATAATCTCTCCTGGTGGGAACATCTCGAAATGTCCATGCCGCAGTTGATGAATATGGGACTCTCCGGTGTGCCGTTTGTCGGAGTGGATATCGGGGGCTTTTTTGGGAATGCGACGGGCGAGATGTTTGCACGCTGGATGCAACTCGGCGCATTCTACCCCTTCTGCCGGGGGCATACCGCGTTGCGCACCGAGCGGCATGAGCCCTGGGTGTTTGGTCCAAAAGTAGAACAGATCTGCCGGGACTATCTCAAGTTGCGTTACCGACTGCTGCCCTATCTCTACACGCTCTTCTGGGAGGCGTCACAGCAGGGCGCGCCACTGCTGCGTCCGCTCTTTTACCACTTCCCGGATGATCCGAAGACCTACCAGTTGCATGATCAGATGATGGTGGGGCCGGCGCTGCTGACCGCGCCGATCTATCAACCGGGCCGCGAGCATCGCGCCGTCTACCTGCCCGCCGGAGAGTGGTACGACTGGTGGACGGATGAGGTCATCACTGGGCCGACGCATCTGCTGGCGCATGCGCCGCTGGAACGGATGCCGCTCTATGTGCGCGCGGGGGCGATCATCCCCAGCGGGCCGGAGATGAACTACACCGCTGAGAAGCCGCTTGATCCGCTAACGCTGGATCTCTACCCCGGTGAGGGCACCTTTACGCTCTACGAGGACGATGGTCGGACATTTGCCCACGAGCAGGGTGAGTTCTGCACCACCAGCTTGCGCCTGAGTCGCAACGGTGCGGCACAAAACCCGGAAACCGCGCTGCACGGCCATGCCCCACACCTGACGCTTGAGATCGGCGCGCGGAAAGGCAACTTTACGCCATCACCGCGCCAACTGCAGTTGCGGGTGCATGCGGTAGATCATCAGGCCGCCGCCGTCCATCCCGATGCGCAGTACGACGCCGACCGGCGCATCCTGACCCTGCAACTCGCCGACGATGGCAGCGCGCGTCGCCTGGAGTTCAAGCTGTAGGAAGAACAGGGAGCGCAACCGCAGAACACAGAATGCAGCCGCACGGTCAGCGGTGGATGTAGGTGCGGCTTGCTCAACTTTTAGAAATTCGTCCGAATATGGAGTATTCTGGAGTCCCGGCTTTAGCCGATTGAATACCTGCCTCCGCAGCAGCATACTGCCAGGAACGCCCGATCCGGCTGAAGCCGGGACTCCGGTCCAGCGCATGTCCGGATTTAATCTTCAAACTTTATGCAGCCGCACGCCTACGCCACCAGTTGTAGTAGGATTTTCCTGATAGGGACGCGCTTCTGCGCGTCCGGGCGTCCCGCCCGATCAATCCGTCAGCAGCACCTCGTCCACCGGGCGGCGCGGGGTGGGCTGTGCTACCTCCGGCCCGTAACCCATGCGCAAAATGATCTGGGGAAAACCGGGGCGCTCCAGCAGGGCTTGTAGGCGAGGACGCAGCGCGGCAACCTCGACCGGCTGGTTGAGGTACGAGGCCCGAATATCGCGGGGGGGGGCCAGCAGCA
>CAKZQX010000900.1 GCA_937141995.1 uncultured Chloroflexaceae bacterium
TGGAGCAGGAACGTACCGCACCAGCGGCTGCATCGGCAGACCGTGCAACCGGATCGTCACATGCGGCATTTCAGGCCGATGAGATCGAACTGTTCCGCACGATACTTGAGTCCTCACCAGACAATATCCTGATCTGGGATGAGCATTACAACTACCTCTATGCCAATCAGGCCGCCATCGATCAAGTTGGAACAACACGCGACAAGGTCATTGGGAAGAATATTTCTGATGGTCTGGGACATATCCCCGATTTTATGCAGCTCTGGATGAGCCGCATTGATCATGTCATTGCCACGGGTGAAACGGTTCATCGTGAGGAAAGTATGCAGATGGGCGACATCATCGCAACTGGCATCTCCACGATGTTTCCTGTTCGTGACAACGCAGGCAGAGTCTATGCAATGGGCCTGATCTATCGCGATATCACCGAGCGCAAGCGCATAGAAGAGCAACGCTCGCTCTTCAAGCTGCTGGTGGATAACTCACCGGACGGTATCGGAATTGCCGACAGTCAGGGCATCTTCACCTACGTCAATCCGGCCTATGGCGCGCTGACCGGCTATGGCAAGGACATGATCGGGATGTCTGTCAATGACCTGCTTTCCGACAACAGCGCGATCGATGCGGAAGTGGTTATTGGCGCGATCATGCACGGTGATGGGTTCTGGCGCGGCGAACTCACCTACCGGCATAAGGACGGCACGCCCCTGCCGATCCAGGCATCAGTGTTTATGGCGTATGACGACCAGGGGAAGCTACTGGGCATTCCGGCTATCGTGCGCGATATTACCGACCAGCAGCAGCGCGAAAACGAGTTGCACCAGCAGGCGCAAATTCAGGAGCAAGTGCGCGGCTCCATCGTGGTGGTCGATATGCAGGGCATAATTACCCGTTGGAACCGTGATTCTGCCCGTCTCTTTGGCTATACCGCAGAAGAAATCATCGGCAAGCCAATTGCCACTCTTTACCCCCCGGAAGCGCAAGAGCGACTGATGACCGAGGTGATCGCACCCCTGCAAGCG
This sequence comes from uncultured Chloroflexaceae bacterium, assembly GCA_937141995.1. GTDB lineage: Bacteria > Chloroflexota > Chloroflexia > Chloroflexales > Chloroflexaceae > CAKZQX01. The sequence goes on from CAKZQX010000900.1 coordinate 1,023, forward strand.
CAGGGCGAACTGGAAATCGAGTCACTGGTCTGGAGCAAGACGGGTGAGCGCTTTCCCATCCTCCTTTCGCTGTCTTTGCTGCGTGACGATAACGGAACACCCGTGGGTATGATTGGCTTCTCGACCGACCTCAGTGAGCAGAAGCAGATGGAAGCCGAACGCGTCGCTATGCAAGAGCAGATCATCGCTGCCCAACGGAACGCCCTGCGCGAACTCTCCACGCCCCTGATTCCCATCACCGATGAGGTGGTGATTATGCCCCTGATCGGCACGATAGACAGCCAGCGCGCGCAGCAGGTGATGGAGGCGCTGCTGGAAGGGGTGGCGCAACACCAGGCCGATCTGGTCATCCTGGACATTACCGGCGTCTCGGTGGTTGATACGCAGGTGGCGCAGGCGTTCATCCAGGCGGCGCAGGCGGTGCGGTTGCTTGGCGCACAGGTGATGCTGACGGGCATTCAGTCACAGATCGCGCAAACGCTGGTGCATCTGGGTGTTGATCTGAGCGGCATCCAGACGCAGGGGAGCTTGCAGGCGGGCATCGCAGCGGCGCTGACGAAGCGGCAGCACGCGTGATGTCACGACTGCACACCGATACACACCTTGACCGGATGAACGGGAAAACCCGGACGCACCGGGTGACACCTGTGACTGTTGTAAACCGAACGAGCTCGTGAGCACGCACGGTGCAATTGCATGGGGCAGGGCAACACGATGAACCCACCCGAACGCGAACCAGCCTGGCGCTACCCGGTGCGTATCCTGGCCGCCGCGGTGGTGAGCATTGGCGGGGTGGTGCTGCTGCTGACCCTCCTGGCCAATGCGCGCAACTGGGTGGTGATGGGCCTCCTGGTAGGGTTGCTGGTGCCGCTGGTGCGGGTGGTGGCCGATGCCCTCAACCCGGACGTCCCCAACCCGGCCACGCTGGCGGGCTATGCGCGGCGCTACCTGGCTGTGTTGCTGGTGCTCGGTGTGCATCTGGTGGCGCTGGCGGCGCTGGCACCGGCGCTGCTGCTGGCGCTGGGGGTGCTCGGCGCAGTGCTGGGCTTCATCGTGGCGCTCTTTGGGCTGCTGCTGTGGGTGCTCCAGCACTGGGCAGGGGCACAGACGGGCCGCCCGCTGGGGGCCGACGAGTGGCAGCCGATGCTGCTGCTGCTGCTGGGGGCGGTCGCGGGCGGCGGTGCCTGCCTGGGGTTGCTCACCGGATTGATGTATCTCAAAGACCGCCTGGAACCACCATTCTGGACTATCGTTCGTACCGTGCACGATCGCCTGATTGGTTCAGACAAGCGCTAACACACCAGCACGCGCGCTCGCGCTCTCCACGCCCTTCTTCAGCAAAGATTCAGCCAGATCACAGCCGCGCTTCAGCCCCGCCCGCTATCCTGAACCTGTCACGGCTGCACACCACTACGGCGCCGATGTCGTGGGCCTCGAAACCGGCCGTGTGCGTGAGCAGGTGCCGGATGGTGATGGGCTGCGCATAGGTCGCCGGAATTTCAAAATCGAGATAGCTATTCACATCGGTGTCGAGATCCAGGTGCCCCTGCTCAACCAGTTGCATGGCCGCCACTGCAGTAAACGTCTTGCCCAGCGAGCCGACATGCGCCACGCTGCGCTGCGGATCCATTGGGATCTGCGCTTCGTGGTCGGCCATGCCGTAGCCGGCCAGATGCAGCGGCGCGCCATCCTGCACCACCGCAACTAGTGCGCCGGAGATGGTGTACTCGCGCAGGTAAGCCGGAATCTGCCGGTCAAAATAGGCCGCAAACCTGGCGTCCGTACCTGCCGGCGGCTCCGTTGCGGGCAGAATCGTATTCACCATTACTTCCATAAACCGCGCCGGTTCATCCCACATCGGCGTATGTGCCGAGTTCTCGAACCAGATCAATTGCTTCTGCGGCGCTTCCAGGAGCGCAAAATATTCCTCAGCCAGGCTATTGGCCGCGTTGACATCCCAGCGCCCTTTGACGAAGTAGACCGGCACATCCAGGCGCGGCGCCGATTCGCGCAGATCCAGGTCGTTCAACTGCGGATAGACCGTAGCGAAGGTGGCGGCCAGGCCGCGGATCCAGTTGACTTTGTCGAGCAGACCATACTCCGGCGCCGCCAGCGAGTCGAAGAATAGGTTATGGTCGATACCCTCGCCATGGGCATGGGCGTGCATATAGGCGTTGAGCACGCCGTTGATAGCCTGAAACTTGCCGAGTATGTCGGCCTGCTCGTAGGGCGGCGGCCCATTCCGGCGTAACTGTTCGACGGCCTCCATGCGCCCCTGTGTGTGGAGTTGCTCGATAGCGAATGCATAGCCCAACTGATCGTTTTCGACCGGGTCGACCATCTGGCCGCTCGTGATTAGGGCGTGATACCAGTCGGGCTGCTGCTGCACCATCCAGACACCCAGAATGCTGCCCCAGGACTCGCCGAAGACTTGGCGGTGGCCGACGCGTTCTGCGATGGGCTGCGGTGCGGCGACCCCTGCAGGAGCGCCGGAAGCTGCCCCAGGACTCGCCGAAGACGTAGATTTTCTCCTTGCCGAAGCGTTCGCGCAGATACTGCGTCAGTTCGAGCCCATCAGCCAGAAAGCGCTCCGGCGTGATGGTCGTGAAATCGGCGGCAGCATAGGATTTGCCGGTGCCCGGCTGATCCCAGTTGACGACAACGAAGTGTTCTTCGAGTTCGCCCAGGTACCGCCGGGTCATCACCAGCTCGCTGCCGCCCGGCCCACCCGAGAGGAACAGCAGCACCGGCTTCGCGGTACTGTGACCGCGAATGGTCATCCACTGCCGGCTACCGCCCAGCTCAACCGCCTCCAGCGAGGCGATGCTGCCGGGAACCGGCCGGCCGTCGGAGCCGCGAATCGGCGGTGTGGTGGCAAACAGGTGCGAAAGCACGACTGACAGGCCGGCGATGCCGATCCAGGCCAGACCGGCGCTGAGTAGTCGCAGCGGCCTGCGTTCGCTGCGTACCAGGGCCGACAGGATGCCGGCATCGAGCAACAGCAACAGGCCGGCAATCCAGACCGGTACCGCCGTCACGAAGAAGAGCAAGATTACGGTGATACTGCTCAGCAGCGCGAGCAGCCCACCACCCAGCGTGAGCAGTGCCATGCCCCGCCGTCCCACCAGACTGCGCTGCCGGCGGGTGATGCGTTCAGGCGAACCGCGGGTGGAAAGAATCTGTGCCATGGAATGGGCTCCTTTCAAAAATCAATCGTCTCGAGACTACTCTGGCCGTCCGCGTGCAACAGGTGCAGCCGCAGCGGCTCCACCCGCACGACGGACTGCCAGGGTTGGGCTGGAATGCCGGCGCTATCCGGCAGAATGCAGCCGCGCCCGGCCAGTTTCCAGCCGGCGGTGAGCAACACCAGGTCAGGGTGCTGCTCCAGGTTGAAGAGCAGATCTGAGCCGTGCGGCAGCACCAGGTACAACTGCGTATCCTGCACGTGGTAGGGCACCAGGCCAATCTGCAGGCCGGCCGGCCCGCCGGTGGACAGCGTCGCACTGGCATATTGCCCGAACAACTCGCTCATCTGGTGTTGAAAGTGTCGGTTCATCGGCGTCTACCTTTCTGTCATGATCTAGCATAGGGGTAAACCCCCGGTCGTTGTCGTCAACCGAAAGATAGACTTTGCGAAACCAGACCTGTTTCTCGCTCTGGTTTCGGAAGAGCGCCTTATTTGGGCAGGAGGTTCAGGTTACGGGCTTTGCTGACGGCTTCGGTGCGGTTTTGCGCGTCGAGCTTGGCCATGAGGCGGTGAATGTGGGTCTTGACAGTGCCGACGCTGATGACCAGTTCATCGGCAATTGCCTGGTTGCCGGCGCCGGCAGCAATGTGGGCCAGCACTTCGATTTCGCGCTCAGTCAGCGTATCGGCGGGATGCGGTTGCCTGGTCGCCTGGTCGGCGATGGTCAGCACCT